>NDHX01000022.1 GCA_013626165.1 bacterium Unc6 | reverse complement strand
TATGGACAAACAGATTAAAGAAATTGCCAAAGATATAGAATTCATAAGAACGTGTTGACTAACGATACATTAAGTTGTATACTTAATGTATGGAAATAAAGTTACATAAGAATGCCACTACAACTTTAGCGGTAAGGAAAGTAATCAAAGAAAGTCCTCTTTCTGCTTATACTTTGGCTAAAAAATATGGAATTAGTCAAACAACTGCTCAAAGATGGAAAAAAGCAAAAACATTAGAAGATAAATCCTCGCGTCCACATCGTCTTAATACCACTTTGACCACACAACAAGAAGAACTAATATGCTTTGAAAGGAAACAGTTTAAGAAGACAATAGAAGAAATCTTTTTTACATTAGAGGACACAATTCCAAATCTTTACCCGATGAAGATTTACCGTTGTCTTTGCCGATATGGGTTAGATGCTTTGCCTTCTGAATTTATTGATGCAGAAAGAAAGATTAAGAAATTTCGTCATTATGGGATAGGGTATTTGCACATAGATTTACTTTATGCCCCCAAAATAAATAAGGAGCGTTCTTATGTTTATACTGCTATTGATAGAGTGGCCAAAGTTGCTTTTGTAATGATAGGGAAAATGAAGAACAAAGAAACAGGAGCAAGATTCTTAAAAGAAGCCCTCTCCTTCTATCAATACAAGATAAATTATATCTTAACTGATAATGGTTTTGAGTTCTGTTACAAAGCATTACCCAAACACAAAAGGACTAAAAAGATTCATCCATTTGATAATATCTGCAAGGAGTATAAAATTCAACACAGGACAATTAAATTCAAACACCCATGGACAAACGGTATGGTAGAAAGGTTTAACCGAACTTTGAGAAAAAATGTTTTGACTAAATATCACTTTTGTAGTACTATAGAAATGAATGGAAGACTCATTGAGTTTATTAACGAATACAATATGACTAAAAGACTTAAAAAATTAAATTACAAAACACCAGCACAATATTTAAAAGAGAAAAAGGGAATTACACTACAACGTATCGTTATCTAACAATTAACCAATTCGCTCTAGGATGTCTAGGGTGAAGATTATACCAGGAGGAAATATGGATGTTATAAAACCAAAAAAGACAGTAG
>NDHX01000021.1 GCA_013626165.1 bacterium Unc6 | reverse complement strand
TTCTGGCATGCGTCAAAGAAATCTTTTTTCTCTCTTTTCCTGCCCAAAATTCTGCTTATTATTTAAGAGCAAATTTTGGGCAGGTAGAACAAAGATTTGTTACCACCACTTGAATATATTACATAAATAATAATATTACATATATTACATATATAATTTATACAAGAATTTAACTTTTGCTTACGGTTCTGCTAAAATAGAAAGTGAAAAGAGGAGGTTCTGGAGTGTCAATCTGTAGCCATATCTTGAGGCCGGGACGCCTTACAGTATCCAACAGGATATACAATTTGCTCGGGCCGCCGATATGCTTGCCACGGTGGGAATTCAAGACCATGGTCTCTGGCGGTTGCCTGTGCGTGAAGAGGAGATGGTATGAACACCAACGAAGAAAGTATGTTGAAACTTTACGTGTCCCCTGAGGGCAACGATGCATGGTCCGGGCGGTTGCCGGAACCGAACGCGAAAAAAAACGATGGTCCTTTGGCGACATTGAACGGTATCCAAAGCATGCTTCACCTGATGAAGGCGGGAAGGAACTATGATTCGAATCGGTGGCAAACAGACGAATGTCTTTCGAAGCCGGTTGAGGTGTATCTGCGGGGGGGAGTCTATGCGATGAAGACTCCGCTGATATTGAGTGCTGAGGATTCCTGGCCGGTTACGTTCAAGCCTTACCGGAATGAGAAACCGGTAATCAGTGGCGGGGAACGCATTACCGGTTGGAAAACGACGACCATCAACCGCAAGACGGCATTATGGGTGGTTGATCTTCCGGAAGTGGCGGAAGGCAAGTGGTGTTTCCGGCAATTGTTCGTTAATGGACGCCGGGCGGAGCGGCCGCGCCTCCCTAAAAAAGGACTTTTTCGGATGAAAGAAGCTCTTGGCATGAAACTCCCCGCCGGATGGGGTGGCGGCGGTCAAACCCAGTTTATCTGTAACCCCGGTGAAGTGCGCCCGTTCCGCAATTTGACCGACGTGGAAGTGGTTTATCTCCATTTCTGGATTGAGGAGCGTTCGGGAATTGCGGCATTTGACCCGGACTCCAACCTGGTGACCATGCAGCGTCCGAGTTGGTCGGCGCTGGTGGGGTCATATAGCGGCCAACTGGCCGACTATTATCTGGACAATGTGTTTGAGGAATTGTCCGAACCCGGCGAGTGGTATTTGTCTCGTAAAGAGGGCCGGTTGTATTATCTGCCCCGCGGGGGCGAGACGCCAGGCAAGACGGAGATTATCGCCCCGCGATGTCTTCAATTACTGGCATTGGTGGGAAAACCGGAAGAGAATCAGTACGTTGAACACATCCGATTTGAAGGTATCCGGTTTGCCCATACCGATTGGCGCCACCCGGATCCGTCTGACAGGGCCACGTTCATAGGACCGGATGCGTCCCGGACCCCGCATAGCCGTCAGCACAACCGCGGGGTCAAAGCCAGTGCGGCTCAGGCAGCGTGTGATGTTCCAGGAGTCATTTATTTTGAGGGGGCCCGGTTCTGCGCGATTGAGCAGTGTGCCATTGAACACATTGGTTGGTACGGTGTTGAAATTGCGGATGCCTGCCATGGGATTCGCGTGGTTGGCAACACCATCCATGACATGGGAGCCGGCGGTGTCAAAATTAACGGTGCCGCGGCCTGCGATCCGGACGTTAAAATACGGCAGACCGGTCATCATCAGGTAACCGACAACGAGATTGCGCGCGGCGGCCGGATTTTTCACAGTGCGGTGGGGGTTCTCTCTATGAACGCCCATACCGTAGCGATCTGCCACAATCATATCCACGACCTGTTTTATTCCGGCATATCGTGCGGCTGGGAGTGGGGATACCAGGAAAATGTGAGCAGGGACAACCTGATTGCGTTCAACCACATTCATGATATCGGGCACAAACTGCTTTCCGATATGGGGGGAATCTACACGCTCGGAGTTCAGTCGGGAACGGTTTTGCGCAACAACTTAATCTATAACGTGTCATCAGCCCACTATGGTGGTTGGTGTATCTATCCTGATGAAGGTTCCAGTCATCTGCTTATCGAGAATAACGTCTGTTATGATGCGGACCGTCAGCCGTTCCATCAACATTACGGTCGCGAGAACATGGTTCGGAACAATATCTGGGCATTTGGCGGTGAAGCAGTGGCCATTTATACCCGGATTGAGCCGCATCGGGGATTCACATGGATACGCAATATCATGGTGAGTAGCGGGGAACCGTTCTTCCTTTCAAATCATACCGTGGAAAAAGAGGCCGGCCGCATTCATAGTGATTTAAACCTCTTCTATGCGGTTAAAAGAAGACCGTATTTTAAAGTTGGCGGGAAGAATCTGACGTTAAAGCAGTGGCAGGCCATGGGGCGGGACCTCCATTCAATCGTGGTAAACCCGAAATTCCGAAATCTCAACAAACGGGATTTCACGTTAGCGGCGGACTCGCCCGCTCTAAAACTGGGTTTCGTCCCGATTGACCTCTCTGAAGTTGGCCCGAGACCGGTAACGGGCAAAAATTAAAACCAAGCAATAATCTTCTCTAAAAAATAGTAACTATTGGGTCGGAATCTAGGGCAAATAGTCCATCATAAAGGGAATTATAGCGGGGCGATCAGACGATGCAAGCAAGGACCGCCTCACGCAGATATTCAGCGAACGCCTTTAAGAATTGCTAAGTGGTCTACTTCATAAATTGTGTTACGTATTTTATGCATAGACATTCGCCAAAGATTCAGTAGCGGATTGGAACATTACCGGTTGATATTGATCAATGATATGGTCACTAACAAGTTTAATTTTTTCTTTAAGGTCTTTACGAGTAAATTTCCAATTAAAGGGACGAGCAATCTCTTGATATCGGGTTTGAAAATCCAACAAGCGTTTTTCTACTCCTTGAAGGTTTGGAAAGTCATATGAAATGCTCTCGCTCTTTACTGGTCAAAACAATTTCAAACGGACTCTTTCTTGGCATAATATCCCCTTTCTTACAGGAAATATCCCAGAATTTCAGTTAAAAGTCAACAAATAATACGTAACATTAATTATGAAAATGCCTACTAAGGCACACAGTGGACTGTCTTTTTATCTTTTTTTCTCATGCTTTGTGCCTTCAGTCAACGCAGTTGACTGAGAATTTACGCTATTTTTTTAAAAACCTGCCTCTGTTCCTGTATCCAAGGTAAAACAGAAATAGGATAAGAAAGATAGAAACAACCTTTATCATATCTTCTACTTTATCAAGACCGCCTATTATAGCCTTATATCCTTCCTGCATCTGCCAGCCAACCATTGCAAGGATGACACTTCGAACAAGTATTCCAAAAAGAGAAAAGACATAAAACAAAACTATTTTTGTTCTTATAAAACCACACACGGCTGAAATTATGGATATGGGTACAACAGGAACTGCCCTTAATAAAAATATCATAACAGCATCAAATGCGCCACCGCCAAACTTTTTACTTATCTCCTCTATATCTTTCCATGAAAAACCTAAATACATTTTAAACTTTTCAATCAAAGCCCTTCCACCAAAGTATGCAATAAAATATACAAAACTTACACCCATTGTAGCGGCAACTGTATAGGGAAGCGCCACTTTTATAAATCCAATCCATAAAGCAGAAATAAAGTTTGCCTCCTCGGGAATAAGCAAAAACCCACCAACAGTTGCAATAAGAGGTGATGGAATCGGAGCAATTATTTGTTCTATAATCCCGCCGATAAATATTGCAACAGGCCCGTTCTTCTCTATGCTTGAAATTATAATGTTGGTAATCTCTTTTAGAAAGTGTGACATCTCTTTTCTCTATGTTTTTGGCTGTTGAAATTCTTAAGAAAGCAGGTTAAATTTTTCTAAACCAGTTCTTTTTTAAATAATCTATGTATAATTGACACATATCATCAGGAATATTCGCAGGTATATGATTGCCAACAGCAAATATAACTGCTTTACATTTTTTTGCTAATTTAAGCGTCTTGTCAATGTCTGCCTTTACTTTATCCCATTTTCCGAAAGTCATATCCCTGCAGTCAACCGAGCTTCCGACAAGGCAAACAGAATCTCCAAACCTTTCCACCATGAACTCAAAATCATTTACCGGCTCAAATATAAGCCCATCTGCTCCTGCTTTTACTACATCACCTGCAAATTCTATGAAATTTCCATCTGAACAAAATAAAACTTTTTTTCCTGCTTTATGCAATGGTTTCCACAGTTCTGCATATCGCGGGATGATTGCTTTTCTATAAAAGTCAGGATGTATAAAAGCGCCTGATGTCCATACAAAGTCATCGTGCTGTATAACAACCTCAACACTTGTTTCTGCCCATGCTTTCATATAATGAAGGGTAAACTTGAAAAATCTGTCAAGAACCTTTTCAAATTTATCCGCATCAGCAGCAGCCATTAAAAGCATATCCCACCCAAATGACTGTATTGCGCCTGAAATAATTGTTTTATAATAGCCGCCTGTCACAAGCTGATTGGAAAATTTTTCTCTTTTTTCCCTGTTTAACCGTTCATACTCGGTAACCTGTTCCTTAAAATCAGGCAGTCCGTATTCTTTAATCGGGTCAAAAGACCACACATCATCTTGTGTTTTAAATGGACATTCCTGTGCCTGTTTTTTATCACTACTATCATCAGCATAAACAGCATGCCCCATATCTGTTGCTCTACCTCTTTCAAGCCAGTTGCCATAAAGCCCGTCATCCGTGTTCCACAAAAAGTCGTATTCCCATGCGTCGTAAAATTTTTTCATTGCATCTGGATGGTCTTTTTCCAATCCGGTAATTTTTCTAATATATTCGTCATGATACTCCATGCTATAATCGGTATGCCCGAGCCTTTGCGCCGATTTTAAGTTGATAATATCTAATGCAATCTGCCTACTCATATTCTTTTTCTCCTATTCTGTTGTTGCAAGAGCAGAGGGCTCCAGAAGCAATCCTGTCATTGCGAACGAAGTGAAGCAATTTTATCCTTATACGGGATTACCACGCTCTTTTCAGTCGCTTGCAATGATTGTGCCTAAGTTATTTCAAAAATAATTCTATAACCGGAACTGTTACATCTGGTTTTCGGACAGGAAGAGTAAGCGTCAGAGTATTTTCATACTTTTTGCCCATCTGTTGTATGAACCAGGGATCCATATGCATCTTTATCTCTGATGCATCATTCAAAAATTGTGCATATTCTACCCTGCCTGCAAGCCCATCCAGGTGAAGATGAATAAATGGCCATGCAAATATGTGGACATAAAGTCTGTTTGTATCCGGATTATATGTAAATCTGCAATCCTGCGGAGCTTTAAGTTCCTCAGGTGCCTGTGTGCAGGCATATATTGACCTGTTATTATACTTCATCCATTTGCCAAATGCCTCAAGCCTGTTTAATGCTCTATGGTCAATATCGCCCCTTCCGGTAGGACCTACATTTAACAAAAGATTTCCGCCCTTGCTTACAGTATCTACAAGCATCTGTATAAGTTGTTCTTCTGATTTCCAGGTATATTCATCTCTGTGGTATCCCCATGAGCCTGAAAATGTCTGACAGGCTTCCCATACAACCGGAGTACCATTTACTTTTGGCCATTCTCTTGGCTGGTATTGTTCAGGCGTTTTTATATCCCATGCACCTTCTATGTCTGCCAAATCAAGCCTATCATCTAAAATAACATAAGGCTGAAGTTCCCTTACCATTTTTAGAAGTTTTTCACTGTCCCATTCTTTTCTTCCTTTACCAATCCAGTCTTT
Source organism: bacterium Unc6 (assembly GCA_013626165.1). NCBI lineage: Bacteria > Pseudomonadati > Candidatus Omnitrophota > Candidatus Velesiimonas > Candidatus Velesiimonas alkalicola. Next base: position 725 of record NDHX01000021.1, on the reverse strand, counting down.
GGGCCTATTGGGGTCAGAGGGATAACTAAAATCAAACCACATAATATCAATCTTCCCAAACTGTGTTAAAAGTTCTCTTACCTGTCCATGTAGATACTCTATGTATTTTTTCTGATCTCTTTTCTGATTGAATTTATCCCTGTCAGGATAATTTCGCATAGAATGAAGTGAGTCTATAATAAAATCAGGGTGGTGCCAGTCTATAAGCGAATGATAAAAGCCAACCTTAAAACCATAATTTCTAAATGCTTCTACCATGGGCGTCAGAAGATCTTTTTTAGCGGGTGTATTTGGTGCTTTATAGTCTGTAAGTTTTGAATCCCATAAACAAAATCCTTCATGGTGTTTTGTTGTAATAACAAAGTATTTCATACCTGCGTTATACGCGGCCTTTGCCCACAGGTTGGGATCATACAGGTCAGGATCAAAATACTTAAAATAAACATCATACTTTTCATCCGGTATTTCTTCTTGGTGTTTCACCCACTCATGTCTTGCCGGAAGTGCATAAAGTCCCCAGTGGATAAACAATCCGAACCTATCTTGCACAAACCAACCTGTATCTCCTACTGTCTTTTTTGGTTTTATAACATCCATATTTCCTCCTGGTATAATCTTCACCCTAGACATCCTAGAGCGAATTGGTTAATAATATGTTAAAATGTTTTTGTGTTTAACATGTTCTTTTTTTTAGCAAGGATGACAGCCCGCAAACCTCCGTATGG
>NDHX01000020.1 GCA_013626165.1 bacterium Unc6 | reverse complement strand
ACAGGTAAATTTTGCTTTAGAGAATTTAATCTTGTATATAATCTAAGGGTTTTGTCATTAATGTCGTCCATAATTACCTCCACCACTCAAACTTCTCTTTCTTTGCAAACTTCACAAACTCTTCAGCAATTTCATCTAAATCGTCAGCAAGTCTACCTTTTTCTTCAAAGATTCCGCCTTTTGATTTTATTCTTCTACCTTTTTCATTTATAAAAATATATTCTCCAGAATTATCCTTTCCTGACTTCTTAGAAACTGCCATAAAAATAGGGTAATCTTTTAAAGGCCTTTGAGTCTCTTCCATTTTTTGCAAAAATAATAATGAAGTTTTCGTTCCTGTGCCTTTTGCTGGCGCTGGAAGTTTAAAAGTATTTCCTTCAAGTCCTACTACTGCTAAAATTCTAGCTTTTTCAAAGAACCATTCTCTTACCCATTCCATATTGGTATTGTTAAAAACCCCTTGGGGTAAAACAATGGCCATTCTTCCACCCGGACAAAGCATGTCTAAAGAACGTTCTATAAAAAGAAGATGACGTTCTGCCTTTTGTTTAAGTTTTCCATTCTTTTTGGCAAATTCATATTGTCGAAGCAGACCAGAGTCAGTAATTTCTCCGGCAAAAGGTGGATTGGTCATTAATAAATCAAAGTTAAGATAGCGATAAGTCTTGCGATTTTCCTCGTCTTGTTTAGTTAAGAGTGTTTTCAAGCGAGTCCTTGCTTCTTCTGCTTGTTCACTGGTCCAATCCCGCGCGTCTAAAGAATTTCGCTTGAAAATATTATGTTTTCCGTCTCCAGCAATTAGCATTAATGCCTGTGAGATACGGCGCATATTGTCATCAAAGTCAATGCCAAACAAATAACGATTAGCATATTTTTGTTTTGCTTCGGAAGACACAGATTTTAAATGATTATCCCACACCCAATACATTGAATGAAGTAAGAATCCTCCAGAACCACAAGCAGGGTCAATGATGTATTCGTCCTTTTTAGGGTTAAGTATCTTAACACACATCTTGATTACATTACGAGGAGTAAAATATTGTCCTTTTTGTCCTTTGGATACCTCAGCAATTAAATGCTCAAAAGCGCGGTCAATAATCTCTAATTCTTCTCTACCAGAGCCAAAGAGCTTAATTTCTTCTAAAAATGGAACACAGATTTGTAATTGTTCCGAAGTAAGGTTGATTTTATCCATGGAATTAAAGATATTTGGCCACTCATCAATTGCTTCTTTAAAAAGATCATCGTTAATCACTGCATATGTCTTTTTAGGCTCTTTGTATTGCTTAAAATGAACTTCTTTTTTAGGTCGGACATTTTTTGCGTGGTCCTCATCATAAAGTTTGGCATAAATTAATTTAAAAACCTCCTCAAATACATTTACGCCTGCCTGGGCTAAAACCATTTCTTCAAGCCGCGAAATTATAAAAGTTAAATCAAATTTCTCTTGCAATTTCTCATAAGTTCTTTTTTCTTCAAAAAGGTCATCCCAGGTTTGATTAACATTAGGGATATCTCGAAAGGTTGTTATGTATTCTTTAGGATAAGGACGATAAAGTATAAATTTTTGGATACCATTTGACCAGACACCTGCCTCTGCGCCTTCAGCGCTTAGGTAAGATTTTAATTGCTCTTCGGCTTTTTTAGCATCCGGTTGTTTTACTTCAAAGATTATGTATGGTGTAATTTTATCTTCTTTATATAAAACAATGTCAGCTGATTTCTCTCTAACTTCTCGACCAAATTGCACTGATTTTTCTACTTCTATTCTATCTAATGGATATCTGTAATCCTGTGTTAGTTTCATTAACCAAAGTTGGCGAATAATTTCTTCGGGTTTACCAATCTTCTTATTTCGGTCATAAATAAAAATATCTCTATCTCTTTTTAGGCAACGGATATAATACCTGCCAGGCTCTTTTTCAAAAGCTTTAATTTTACTCAAAATTTCTTGGGAAAATTCTTGTAGACCGTGTTTTGTAGAGGTATCTTTAAAAACTAAGCCAAAAATTTCTTCGGTTCCTATTTTTTCTTTTAAAGGTTCATAAGTGACCTTACCCATTTTTTATCTCCAATCTGTCAACCCCATATCTTTCAAATTCCTCAGTATCTATATTTTTAGGTTTTGCTTCACATTTTAATATCAAATAAGGTTTTTTCTGACTCAACTTTTCTATTTCTTCTGTTATTTCTTGTTTCTATTTTTTGGCCCCCCCGTGAGGGTCTTATATATATTGGATTAGAAAAAATCCAGGGCCTATCTTTAAGATAGACCTCTACCCGATAGACACCTTCTTCGGTTATTTCATGCTCTAAAAACTCGGGCCCTTCTTTAATGAGTTCCCCATTTCTAATCAATTTGATTTTGGCCTTACGATTAGGGGCAGAGATAAAGAACTTCCAGCCAGGAGAAAAATTCATTTCATCGCCCATAATGAGAATTTCTTGACCATCAGTGGCCATGAAGGTAAAATTTTTTGCCTCACAGAATATATGAAAAACAGAATAAATATGCCCATTTTTAAGTGCTTTATAGATTGAGCTTCTGTCTAGCGTTGCCCCTTCGGGTAAAAGAATATGTGTGTTGACCACCCTGAAAAACTGCTCATATGGGTCAAATGTCATCCCTAAAATCCTCACACTGGCGTGAGCATCATTTCCGGCAATCCCTACCACCTTTCGCTTCTGTGTTAATTCATCCCATTTCCGTAGCGCCTCATCCGGCCGTTCAATGAGACTGCGCCAGACTACATCAGGAGGAAGAAAAGCAAACCTTAAAAAAAGGCTTAGTCTATCTTTACTTAAGACATCTTCCTTCAAATTGTATATCTCCATTCCGTGAAAGTTGGAAACGGCCCAGTCTTTCCAGGGAGCCTTTGAATAATACGGATGAGCAATGAAACTGAGGCCCCCGGCTTTACTTATCATATCAAGGGTCTGTTGGGTGGTTTTGCCCCTGATTAACCTGTTAACATTTAAAGATAGGAGGTGGCCTTCAGGTAATGAGGCCTCCTCCCCAACCAGGATAAGGGTTCTGCCATACCATCCCTCTTTATTGTCATCCAATGCCTGAAGTGTGTTATGGTCTGTTATTATCAGGAAATCTAATCCCGACTTATTGGCCGCTTGCGCTATCTCAGAGTAGGTACCTGTGCCATCGGAATAGATAGAATGAACATGAATAACTCCTCGGTAGTCTTTATATCCGTCCTCAATGTGCGGGATTACATCGCTTCGGGAAATGGGCCTGTTTAATGCGGTAATTGTTCCGCAGCCAGCAGTCAAAATAATAATAAGTAAAACTAAATATTTATTTTTCATTTTCTTGTTTAATTGGCAGAAGTTTTTTTAAATTATAATTTCTAAATTTGCGTTCTGCCACCGGTAGTCCTTTTTCTAACAAGGCTACCCAGAATTCAGGGAAGGAGTAGATAACCATCTTCAGATTGCTTTTAGGCATAGCCACCTCTCTGACAATTTTTTTGGCTACGGCTTCATCTATCCGACCGTAATATTCTTTAAGCAACCTAGCCTGCCCCTTATATCTGTGCTCATAAGAACCTGAGCCATAGGGCAGTTCCAGTCCTGGTTTTTTAGGGTCTCCTTTATCACATATTTGCCGATCACGAACCTCAGGATCCATAGCCGCATCTGCCCTGAAAACAATATTGGGCAGGGGTATGGCATAAACCACCTCTTTTTCTTTAGGGTCATTATCCCTGAATACGGCAAAAAGATTAGCCGTCGTCTCCAAGACTATCGCTTCTGCGGCTTTGGCATCTGCAAAGACATAGTTATGACCAACCGTGCGAGGAGCATCCCTGACTATCTTTGTTGCCTCCTCTAAGTTATCCGATTCTTCTAGAACTTTTCTTAATAAAAATGGCATAGGGACACCTCTTAAGGTTTTATCAACCGTCTTGGCCCCAATCTGTGCCACCGATATGCCTTCTATATTCATTCCACTTAATACACCAATATAGCCGGCATAACCAATGCTAACGAAAGGATGTTTCCCCTCTGGCTCGTAGATGATGATTATGGGATTTTCTTCAATCCCTGAGCCCACTATCCAATCAAAAACCCTGGTATGATAGAGCCTTCCTCCTCTTGTGGCTTCTCCAAAGGCGGCAAAACTTGAACAGCGTATATAAAATAGTTCGCTGATAATATGTATCCTCTGAATATTCCTGAGGGAAACTCCACTGCCTTCAGCTAATCCTCGCATTTCCTCCTTGTAATCCTCAGGAATAAAGGGACTTGTTCTCCAGTAGGCTACATCAAGAATAATGTTGATTATGGGGCGGCTGATAAGAGGAATCTTTATTCTTTTGGTCAATTCTCTGTTCAAAAACCTGAGGAAACCATCTATAACATTTTCAACCTCTTCGGCGAGCAACTTCCCCTGTTGGTAACCCATCTCATAAGGAGTGCCTCTTAAGTAAAGAATGGGGACCTCTTTGGATCTATCCAGATGAGCTTTTTTTAGAATTGCCGCATCATCAAAGGCAGATGATTGTTGAGAAGCACACAGGGCACAGAGCAGGAATAGAACTGTTATCGTTTTTACCATTTTACTCTAGCCTCCTTTCTAACACTCTTATGAATTCTTTTACTATATCTTTGGTGTAGGAATCCATCTTCGGGCCATAAAAAGACATCCTGGCCTCATACTCATCAGTGTAATAATACTTTTCAGGAACAACATATCCAATCCAATCATTAGCCAGGGTAATAATATAAGGAAAGTAGCCTGCCTCCCTGGCTATGTTTTTTAGTTCCAATCCTATCTCTACCCCCGGCTCACAGGGGAGGGCAACCAGCAAAATATCGTTTATCAGGATTATATTTTTGAAGGTTTTTCTATCCAGGAAGAACCGTCCTAAAAAAGTAGGAACCTTAAAGCCGAGAGGTTTTAACTGAACTGGGGGAAGATAAATGTCTGCACCGATACAGATTATCTCCACCTCCTGATGGGTCTTTATCGCTTTAGAAATCTCCAGCACCTTCTCGGATAGGATTCTACCCATCTGTTTGGCTTTCTCAAAAGAAGAAGGGAACTCTCCGTCCAGCCGGGGGGCAATATCACCCATAGCACCGCTTGTAAAGATGGCTACTGTGTCAGGAAATATTTTTTCCATCTCTTTCTGGAGCCAGCCTGGATAATCTCCGCAAATATACAGGTTAGAAGAACCAAGGACGGTGGCATGGGCGGCAAAATTTATAAGATAAGCAATGGGTGCCCCCTTAATATTATCCACTCTTAAAACTGCTATTTCAGGATCTGTTATGCCACCGGCAATCATCCTATTGATATTTAAGTTTTGGATGTAATCTTTACCAGCTCCAATCCTGGCCGGGCTTAAGTTCTCATATGCTCTGATTACAGCCTGGGCTATTTTCTCAGTAGTGAACTCAAAAATTTCCTTATTGAACCTTCCCACTGCCTGTCTTTCTATAAACCTTTTTCCCATGACCCCTGTCCCTGAATGGGTATGCGTTGCCGATATTAACAGGTTTTCTCGGTTTAATGGAATCTTCTCTTTTATTAAGGCATAAACGACATTATAAATATCATCACTAACAGCCACAAGATCCAGTCCTACAATTACCACCGTATCTTTTCCATCACTTAAAGCAAGGGCGCGGGCATAAAGTTGACTATGAATTCCCACAGAGGGCACATTTATCCGCTTACCATAACCGCCGAGGGGGGTTCCTATAGGTGGCGTGATGTTCACTTTTGCTGTTCCGGCCATTAGAGCGCCTGAATTATCTTGCACATTTATCTGGGAACCTGCTTTTTGAATTGCCATTATAGTCCGGATATAGTAAGGGCTTTTTGTATATTTAAGATCGCTTAAATGAATACATCCACTAATAGTTATAACTAAAATAACCAGATACCATCTTTTTCTTTTCATTATGGACATAACCCGATAACCTCATTTTTTTATAAAAATAATACCAACAACCTTAAGCATTCTTATTTTTCTCCAACAACTCTTTAAATTTTGTTTCAGTTATCTTTGTTGAATTTATAATTTCAAAACCATATTTTTGGATCAAGAACATTAAACAATTTTGGTAAATTATCACCTCTTTTAACCTCTTTTTTATATATTATTTACTAAATCTGTTTTGATGATTTTACTTCAAGATGAAAGTTTGAAGTGCTTAATTGCGTATAACGGTTCTGGTGTAAAAGAAGTTCTGCATAAGCAGAATTTGGACAAAACGAAGCGCGGTCTTTTATCTGCTGTTATATGAAGTGGCGGTTTCATTTTGTTATTACTAATACCTTTGTTACCGCTGTATATTCTTTTCTTCCAAAAGTAAAAACAATCTCATCTTTCTTTGAGATTGTTTCTCTATCAAAGAAATTATCAATTTTTTGAAACACAAGAGTAAAATCCCTTTTTAATTCTCAGATTCTTTCAGGATTGTCTTTGTCTAACAACACAACAAACAATCCATTGTCGGCTCCAAATCTTTGAGCGCCTTGATTTTCATACATCCAGATTGCTAAATCAATAGGATTGTCTATCGGCAATGGGATTATATCCACGAGGCAGATAAGTCACTTTTAAGTCAAAAGGTTGGCCGTTAAAGAAAATATCAATTCCTTTTATGTTTTTAATAGTAGGAATTATCTTTTTATGGATGCTTATATGTTCTTCAGTGTAAACTCAGTAAACCCCATATTACTTTTTCAAAAGACCATTTTATTTTAACTCTTCTTTCTTAAACCGTCAAACAATTTTCCTTGCCTTTTTACCTGCCTGCTAACAGAATAGAT
>NDHX01000019.1 GCA_013626165.1 bacterium Unc6 | reverse complement strand
ATCTACTCCAGACCACGGCTATATTACCAGTAATCCAGAGTCTTCACCAACATCATTTGACTGTTATCATATCATCTCCTTTTTCTATTCGGGAAAGGTCCAGATAATTTTTGACTGTGAATTCAAGCCTCTCTAAATTCCTTACCGCCGAATCAAGAGCCTTCCTCTGCTTAAAATTCATCATCCCCAGGAAACCATCTCTTACCGAATGGACACACATTATTGCCGAGCCCAGTATCCCTTTCAGTTCATGGGAAACAAACCCCAGCACATCAAGATAATTTCTATTCAGGTCCAGGAGGTTCTCATTAGAACACCTAATCTTCTTCACTTTTTTATGGTAGTAAAATAATACGGTAAGCAGCGCTCCGCTAAGAATTATAATTGCAAAACAGAACAGTAATTGATTATTCATTTATTTTCTTACAGCAGGAGTTCGCGGTAGCAGTTTGGCTCGTCTCTGTGTTCAATCTCGGGGCCAGAGACGGTTCCGAGCATATCGAATCCGCAATCCATTGACTCTGTATTCAAAGACAACTCCACAATGAAGGCGTCAGCCTCTCCCCTAAAATCTCAACGCCTCTGCCCAGGCGGGGAGAATTTAAGCATATGTCATCTATCCCGGGAATAACCCCAAAGACTTTTAGGTTAGCCATTTCTTCAATGACCTGGGGATTAGTTTCTTCAACTATTCCCCTCTTTTGATAACGGTTCAGGATAATCCCCAGAATTTTGTAACTACACAGGCGCTCCAATTTCTTGAGTACCACTTGACTATTCGGAGAAAATTGTGTATCATAACATAGCATGAATAACAACGAGCTTGCAAGTAGAATCTCAGCGCTGCCAGTAGGGGATGAATTAGTAAAGACGCTGCCTCTTTCAGATGAAGTATTAACCACTCAAAGTATGCTTGACCTTCAGAAAAAAATGGATGATGCGCTTAAAACAGACCCTGCCCTCAAAGAATACTATGAGAAGCTTAATCTGGCAAAAAGACTAAAAGAGGCAAATGAGCAGGTAATTTCTGCCTGGGCTGAGCAGGCAGTGGAATATAAAGAATAAAGTTATTTGGATTATGGAAGGGGAGTACTTTTATGTTTGGAATGTGGATGGTTGGTATTTTCTGTTCGCCGTTGTATTTCCTTATTAGAAAAAGATGGGGAGCATTTATTCTTAATCCAATTTTTTATCTGATGGGTTGGTTAACTATATGGTTTTTTGGAATAGGGTTGATTTTTTGGATTATTGGAATAGCTCATGCTATGTGGGATCTCAGGCTTAAAGAAACCCATAGTTTAATGGAAAAACAAGCAGAATTAATTGCTAAAAAGATGAAAGAGAAACAGGAGTAGATTTTCCTAACTAGAATTCAGATGTGGCGACGACGTTGACCCCGTTAGATAGAAAAACTTATCTAACGGGGTTGAGGTATTATGTGGATGCTTGCCCCGTAGAAAATCGAAGATTTTTGTACGGGGTGTTTCCGGAAGATCTATAGGAAGCGGCAGAGATGCTGGCGCAGAAGTAATATTATTTAGATTGTAGAGAGGGGTTTAAAGAGTTAAAAAATCTGTGCTAAATGTGTTGACATTTAACACAGAATAGCGTATACTTATTTTAATGGGGAACATTTACTGGGATCCAACTAAAAATCAAAAGTTAAAAACTGAACGAGATATTTCATTTGAAGAAATATTGGTTTGTATTGAAAATCAGCAAGTATTGGCTATTATCCAAAATCCCAGTAAAAAATACAAGAACCAGAGAGTCTTTGTTATGGAGTTAAACAATTACGTTTATTATGTTCCATTTGTTAAGACGGGAGATGATTTGTTTCTCAAAACTATTATTCCTAGCCGTAAGTTAACTAAGGAATATTTGAGACAGGGAGGCGATTAAGATGCGTAATTATCAACTTGATAAAGAAGAACAAGAATTATCATCATCTATTGAAAGAGGAGAGTGGAAACCAGTTAAAAATATGGCGGCAGAGATCAAGAAATATGCTAAATATGCCAAAAATGCCTTGAAAAAAGATCAGAGGATTAGTATCCGTATGTCCAAGCAGGATTTCATTGGTATTCAACGCAAAGCCGTAGATGAGGGTATTCTATATCAAACACTGATTACAAGTATAGTACATAAATATCTGAATGGTAAATTAATACCAAAGGCATAAAGACTTCAGATGTGGCGACGACGTTGACCCCGTTAGATAGAAAAACTTATCTAACGGGGTTGAGGTATTATGTGGATGTGTTTCCGGAAGATTTAGAGGAGGCAGCTGAGGCGTTGACGCAGAGGTAAAAGAGAATATTTGTTGACAAAAGGCACACAAGATGCTACAATTATAATAGAATGAAATTATTTGAATGGAATAGTGAGAAGAACGTTCAATTAAAAGAGGAGTGCGGGATATCCTTTGGGGATATTGTATTTTACATTGATAGAGGAGATGTATTGGATATTGTTCCACACCCACAGCAAAGTAAATATCCAGGACAGAGGATGTTTATAATAAACGTAGAGAACTACGCATATTTAGTTCCTTTTATAGAAAGTGAAGATGTAATCTTTTTAAAGACAATAATTCCAAGCCGTAAGGCAACGAAAAAATATCTGAGGGGGTGATAAGCATGAAAATAAAAGAAAAAGATAAAAAAATTCTTGAGGCTTACGAGCAGGGTACTTTTAAATCCATTCCAAACGTTAAAAAAGAAATTGCGCGGTATCGTGAATATGCGAAGTCTACTTTACGCAAGAATAAGAGAATAAATATCAGGATATCGGAAGCAGATATAATGCATATTCAACGTAAGGCTGTAGAAAACGGGCTACCTTATCAAACATTGATATCAAGCGTACTGCATAAATATGCCGATGGAAATCTTATCGAAAAAGCAGTGTAAATTCACCAAATGTTCCTAAAAAAGATTAGAAGGGTCAGGGGTCAGGTCTCAACACTTGACAGAATTTTATCTCTATGATATTATCGTAGTGGTGAAAGGATAATGTCATGGCCCGCCCACTGAGAATAGAATACGAAGGCGCCTTCTATCATGTTATCCAGCGCGGAATAGAGCGAAGAGACATTTTTATAGCCGACAGCGATAAACAAAGGTTTCTTTCTTATTTTGATTTCGCTCATACCGGATATGGCGCAATCATCCATACCTATATCCTCATGAATAACCACTATCACATAATTCTTGAAACCCCCTGGGGAAACCTAAGTAAGGTCATGCACTATCTCAACACAAGCTATGCCACATATTATAATGCCCAAAGAAAAAGAGTGGGACCGCTTTATCAAGGCCGATATAAAGCTATTTTGGTCGAACAAGACGAGTATCTTCACCATCTTTCAAGATATATCCATTTAAACCCAGTCAGGGTAAATCTTGTAAAAGACCCCAAAGAATATCACTGGAGCAGCTATCATTATTTTACTTCTCCCAAAGTTAAACCGCCAAGATGGCTCAATACAGGTTTTATCCTCTCAATGTTCGATGATAAGATTCTACAAGCAAAGAGATTATACAAAAACTTTGTTATGGAAGCTATCGGAGATGAAAAAGATATCATAAGGAAAAATACGATAAAAGGCTTTATTCTGGGAAGCGAAGAATTTGTGGAAAATATAATAGATAGATTCATCCATGGCGAAGAAAATCCCGAAATTCCCATCATAAAAGATTTGAAGCAAAGAAAAGAACCTTCCTTAGAAAGGATTAAACAGGTCGTAGAAGAAAATGTACCAACTAATAAGAAATTGCAGAGGAAACTTTGTCTATATCTTTCCCGCAAATATACACAAAAAACGCTTAACCAAATAGCTGACTTTTATGGTAGAATAACCGATGCAGGTGTATCCCAAGCATTCAGGCGAACTCAGAACAAAAGGAAAGAGGATAACACGCTAAACAAACTACTGATAGGGTTAGAAAAACATGCGAGTTTGTTGAATGTTGAGACCTGACCCCCTAGTATACACGGACTACGAGCAAAAAGATGACTCAAGAACTGAGGCAGTGAGGTTGGCATTCAAGTATAAATTTTAGAGAAGGAGTGAATCTATGCCCTGGCTTAAATTTGATGAGAAACAATGGGAATAGCTTAAAGAGGCGCTTGAGCGTGTAGTAAATGTGGCTAAAGAGATTCAACTAGAGATGAAGCGCGCGAATAACTTAAAGGAAAAGGAATTGAAGGAAAAAGAGGTCTAAATGGCAGAACTTGTCTTAAAACTTTTAGGAATTTTATTTGGGGTTTTGGCCAGGACATTGGTTCCCTATTTAAGAAAATTAAAGCAGGGAAAAGTAAAAAAATTCTGGAATGGATACTGGATTCAGGCTGTGGCTTCGCTTGCCTTAGGGGTAATGACTACGCTTTTGATATTCCCACAATTTAATGTGGCTAAACCCGGCGTTGGCCTTGAGGCTTCGGTTAAATTATTTTGTCTTGCCTTTGGATTTGGTTTTGGGTGTAATAGTATAATTGCTGAAGCAGCTAAATGGGCAGAAAAAGGAAAAAATAAAGGAAGTCATAACTATACTTTCGATGGATTAAGGCATAACAATGAGACTTCACTATTGCTAAAAGATAGAGAGAAAGCTAAGAGGACAATAGAATACTTTGCACAAATAGAGTGAATATAGTAAAATAAATATAATAAAGGAGAAAAACAATGGGCAATTCAAAAGTTATGTATCTTCAACCAGACCAGAAAGAGAAAAAGTCAGAATCGCTGGTAATCGAAGATACAAATAATAAGCACGAATACCACCTTAATGAAATAAAGAATAAAATTATCGTGGGGGACACTTTTAAGATTCTTCCCAAAATGCCAGAAGAAAGCGTCGATTTAGTGTTTATCGATCCGCCATATTTTTTACAGCTGCCAAATAATAAAGCATTGCGAAGATGGACGGTCAATACAGTAGTCGAAGGCGTAAATGACGCGTGGGATAAGTTCTCATCTTTTCAAGAATATGACGCATTTATTCAGAGACTACTTACAGAAGTAAAAAGAGTGATGAAGCCCAAGGCCACAATTTGGGTTATCGCAACATACCACAGCATTTTTAGAATTGGGAAGATCATGCAGGACATGGGTTATTGGATACTTAACGATGTAATATGGGTAAAAACTAATCCCATGCCAAACTGGTTAGGTGTAAGATTTACAAATGCAACTGAAAACCTTATCTGGGCTGTGAAAGATAAAAAAGCTAAGGGACATTTTTTTGATAAAGAGCTTGCAAAAAGTGTTGGCGTTGGAAAGGTAGGGGCCAACGTGTGGGTCTTACCACTGTGTTGGGGACATGAGAGGCTTAAGGATAAAGAAGGAAAAAAATTACATTCCACGCAAAAGCCAATAGAATTACTTAAAAGAGTGATACTAACTGCCTCTAAAAAGGATGACGTAGTTTTGGACCCTGTGGCTGGAACCGGCACAACAGGCTATGTTGCGCAAGCACTAAATAGAAATTTTATCATGATAGAAATCAATCAAAAATATGTAGATGGTATGGTTAAAAGATTCAAGCACCCATTAAGGATAAGCCAACAACCCTTGATAGACAAGCAAATGGAAAATAAGTACATGGAAATGGAGAAAAGCAAATGAATTACGGGAAGTTTTGCGCGATACTGAATAAGCATATATTTGAAGGCGAAAAGAAGGAGCTATTAAAAAGAATTGCAGAAAGACCAGAGCGTTTTATAGGATTGTTTAGACCGACAAAACCAGGAGCTAAAATTCTTCAACACCTTTTACAGTCTCATGAAATTAGATTTGGAGACGCTATCGAAGAGGTTATCGAGGAAAATCTAAAGGAATTTGGGTTTGAATTATTAGACAAAAGCATAGACAGTAAAGAGGGTGAGCCCTTAACTCTTGATCAGCATTTCAGAAAAGGTAAGATGGTCTATTTCATCGAGCAAAAAGTCCGCGACGATCACGATTCTACAAAAAAGAGAGGGCAAGTAGCCAATTTTGAGTCAAAACTCGAAGTATTATACGAAAAAGAAAAAACCAACTTAGCAGCTATTATTTATTTTATAGATCCTGATTTAATAAAAAATAAGAATTATTACGACCAAGAGATAAAAAGATTATCTTCTTTTTACGGAATCAAAATCTATTTATTTTATGGGAAGGAGTTATTTGAATTTTTAGGGCGCTCTGAATCCTGGGAACAAATGCTTACCTGGTTAAAGCAATGGAAAGATTCTTTACCTGAACTACCTGAGATTAACTTAGATAGCAATCCAAAGGAAAGTCTCGAAGAGATAAAAGCGCTGGAATTGCGTAATTGGAGAAAGTTTTTAGAAAACGAAAGGCTATGGGATGAAGGAATAGTCAAGGCGATATTTAGAAAAGGCGAAACGCTGAAACTATTGTTAGAATTCTTTAAGTCCCAAGATAGCATTCCCTATAAAAAACTAGCCTCTCTTCTTAATCAGAGACTCCAAAAATATTTCTGAAGACATCTTAACGCCTGCCGCGAACAGACCATTACCTACCTGAGAAGAACCCCATATAACGCAAATATGAATGATTTTTAGGGCATTCTAGAGACGTTATCTAACCTCTTTGGGACCCAAAAAGGCAAAAAGCGCTTTCCCGACGATAAACCACCAAAAAATACGCTCTAAAGGCCCCGCAGTTAAAAGATAATAAGTCTGTCCATATAAAACCATTGCCCTTTTCTCGACGAGAGTCACTCCTTAAAAAAATTACCTTCGGTAATAACTATTTAGGTTATTTTCAGTGGTTAGGAAAGTTTTACTTGTGCCCTTTGGGGGTATACTTTCCTATACCATAAAAAAAGTGGTTCTTTCGTAATTATTGTGGAGTAATTTATATAAGGCGTTGAAAAATAAGGGGAAATAAAAAAACATCGATTACCGCGAAAACCTGATATAGTTTAGTTCTCTAGAACCAACTAATCAGGGAGGTAATCGATGCAAGTATATGGTATCAAAAAAAGGTTAAAAATACCAGAATATAAAATAACTGAGATTATGTCTGAGAATGAAACAGAGATACATTTACGGTTAGAACCATAAAGGTATCAGAAGAGGGCGTCGGCCTAAAGAGGGTAGGAAAAATAAAGACTTGACATCAAATCAGTTGTTCATTATAATGAACGAATAGAACAATATAATGAACAATCAAAAAATCAAAAAACACCTCTACCACTATACTCCTTTAAAGATACTCTCCTTTATCTCTAATCATCCGGGAGAAGTATTTTCTGCCAATGAGATCTTCCGAGTAACTAAATCTAGCAAGGGTGCAACCAATCAAATATTGAGATTGCTTTTAGAATTGGATATCCTATCCAGAGAAAGAAAGGGCAATCTATTCTTATACAGACTCAACGCGGATAATTTTGTCTTAAGGCAATTCAAGATATTTGAGAATTTGCTAGGTCTTCAAGGGTTGGTGAAAGAAATTCAAAAATATTGCTATGAGATTGTTCTCTTTGGGAGTTGTGCAGATGGCTCTAATATTAAAGAAAGCGATATAGATTTGTTTATTCTTACAGAATATAAAAAAGAAGTAAGAAGAATTGTTGCTGAATATAAAACTGTTGATGTAAAGTATCAGGCAATCATCCAGGATCCTTTAGAATCTGTCTCATCAAAAAAAGAGGACAGCGTATTCCATAGACAGATAGAAAGGGGCATAACCCTTTGGAAAGGAAGGCCAACTTATGAAGAAATACGACCTTAAGGAAGCACTTGAGAAGAAGAAAATCATTTCTTTTCCCGTCGGTCCCAAGCTTATTTCTAAAGAATTGGAGGCAGCCAAAGAGGATCTATTTGATGCTAAAGATTTATTTTCTAGAGAGCGTTTTAAATCTGCAACTACTTTAGCCTATTATGCAATATTTCATACCGCAAGGGCGCTTCTGTACAAAAAGAGGTATCGAGAAAAAAGTCATATCCAATTAGCTTTTGCCATTAAAGCGTTCTATGTAGATGAAGGACTGCTTCCACAGAAATACTATGATAACTTTATTCAGGCGTTGGTTTGAGAGGCTCGACAGAAAATAATAATAAAAAATTGTTGCAAAAATAAATAAATATGGTATAATTTTAATATGGAATTTGAATATAACACAAACAAATCAGCAGCAAACAAGAAAAAGCATAGGGTAACCTTTGAAGAGGCCGAGGTTCTCTGGGCAGGAGATAACGTTATTTTACTGGCAATTACTAAAGGAGAACAAAGGTATATGATTATTGGTAAAATAGGACCAAACTTATATTCCTGCATTTTCACCACCAGAAGAGAAAAAATAAGAATAATCTCATGTAGAAGGACTAGAGACAAAGAAAGGAGAATATACCATGAAAAAATTAAAGAAAGAAATAACATCTAAAGAATTTGATAAGAGGTTTGATAGTGGAGAGGACATGGCAGATTTGCTTGATATCAAGAAGGCAAAGGTCAATAAACAAGTCCAGAGAATTAATATTGATTTTCCCATTTCCTTTTTGAGAAGAATAGACAAAGAGGCAAGAAAAATTGGTGTTGCTAGAACAGCCCTAATTAAAATTTGGATGGCAGAGCGATTAGAGCCTATTGCGCATTAATTGAGTTATGATAAAAAAATTAGGTAATGGCTAATGAAAACGGACCAAAATTTTGCTAAAATAATACATTATGAAGCGGCGATGTCCAAGATGCAGCCATCACTGGGCTTGGAAACTTAAAGATGGCAGATACAAATGCCGCAAGTGTGCTTACAAATATACCTTTAAAAGTATCTGGGATGCATTCAGGATTCCCGAAAGTGATAAAAAGAAACTTTTGGAATACTTTGTTTTGGGAGTTCCTGCTTATCGGCTTCGATTTAGAAGCAAAGTATCTGATGAAACGATAAAGAAGTTCTTCAGAGTCATT
>NDHX01000018.1 GCA_013626165.1 bacterium Unc6 | reverse complement strand
TTGATTTGTTCATTTCTAAAAGCCTCTTTTTGATTTAATTTTAGCAAAAGGCTTTCAGAAATGTTTAACGTTTCAAAAAAACAAAAACTTTAACATTTTAAATTATAAATAATATTTGAGTTGTTTGTATTGACAAAGAACAAAAAGAAAGTTATAATTTCTAAATCATTTGAAAAATATACAAACATAGAAGACAACTATTATGGAGAAAATTAAAGTCCACCCCGTTTTGTGTCCCGTTTTAGATGCGGATTTTCTGCCGGCAGTTTTATGGAACCAAAAATATTTAGCGCTGGCAAAAAATATAGGAGAACCACAGGATACAGGAATAGCACTTGAAAGACCAAACGGTAATCGCTCGGTACTTAAAACAAAAATAATTGCCCAAGAGAAAGGTTTAGAAAAGATTACTCTTAAATATATTGAACGACTTTTAAAATGCCTTCTGTGGATGAAAGGAGGCAACAAGATTACAATTGCAGCGCCTGAAAATTTTGTTAAAGAAATCAGAAAAATTTATTCAAGATGCGGCAGACGAGCTTTTGATTCAAAGATTATAGGAGAAAAAATCTACGGCAGACCACTTAAGTTTTATTCCTGCTCTTTTAATGAACTGCCAACGGAAAAAGAGTCAGGCATCTTACTTGGCAAAAATCTTAATGGATGTAGAATTGGTTTTGACCTCGGTGGCTCTGACCGCAAGTGTGCTGCCTTAATAGACGGTAAAGTGATTTTTTCAGAAGAAATAAAATGGGAACCGTATTTCCAAAAAAACCCCTCTTATCATAAAAATGGGATAAATGATTTATTGAAACGGGCTGCATCAAAACTCCCCAAAGTAGATGCTATTGGTGGAAGCGCTGCTGGGGTATATGTGGATAACACCATCAGAGTATCTTCTCTGTTCCGTGGCATCTCGGAAGGAGATTTTAAAAAATATGTTAAAAATATGTTCCTTGATATAAAAAAAGAATGGGGCAATATTCCTTTTGTAGTTGTCAACGATGGGGAGGTTACCGCACTTGCCGGTGCAATGGAAATAAAAGATAATGCTGTCTTAGGCATTTCAATGGGGACAAGTATGGCGGCAGGATATGTTACCCCTGAGGGAAGCATTACCGACTGGCTAAATGAACTTGCCTTTGTTCCCATTGATTACAGAGATCTTGCACCTGTGGATGAATGGTCAAAGGATATAGGATGCGGCGTCCAGTACTTCTCCCAACAGGCCGTTGCAAGACTTGCCAAAAAGGCAAAAATATCTTTTAACAAAAAACTCACCCCAGCAGAAAGACTTGTAGAGATCCAGAAATTGATAAAAAAAGAAGACGAAAGGGCCTTAAAAATATATGAAAGCATTGGTGTGTACTTAGGATACGGTATAGCCCATTACGCATGCTTTTATGATTTTAAAAATTTTCTGGTGCTTGGAAGAGTTACAAGTGGAGAAGGTGGAGATATTATACTTGCAAATGCGAAAAAGGTACTTAAAACAGAGTTTCCAGAATTATTTAACAAGATTAAATTTAAGATGCCTGATGAAAAAAATAAAAGACATGGACAAGCAATAGCAGCGGCAAGCCTACCAAAAATATCTTAGAACAGGGGGTTGCGACACTACTCAAGCATTATGTAGCCTGCTGAGCCTATAACTCCTGCATTGTCTCCTAGCCTTGCAGGGACTATCCTGCAAACATCTGTTGCAACCTTAAATGCGTTTTGTTGGACAACCCTTCTTATGGGTTCAAAAAGAAATCTGCCAGCCTTTGAAATACCTCCGCCAATAACAACTTTTTCTGGGTTTAAAACATTTATAAGACCCGTAAGTGCTGTCCCTATATGAACTGCGACCTCTTCCCATATTTTGATTGCAACACTATCGCCCTTACCTGCTGCATTAGATATAATCTGTGGAGTAATATCTTTGTCTTGTGGAATTATGGTTTTTTGTTTTTTAATATATTTTCTGGCAGTCTCAATAATATACCTGTTTCCAATATATCTTTCTAAACATCCTCTGCCGCCACAGGCACATTTAAGCCCGTTTTCAAATATCGGTATGTGCCCAACCTCTCCGGCAGAGAGCGAAGAGCCTCTGTAAATCTTTCCTTCTATTATAATTCCTCCTCCAACCCCTGTCCCAAGTGTAATACATATAATATTTTTTGCACCCCTGCCTGCTCCAAACCTCCACTCTCCATATGTCATAAGATTTGCATCGTTATCTATAAAAACAGGCATCTTTATTTTTTGCCGAACAAATTTTTCCAGCGGAAAATTTCTCCATCCGGGAACATTTGTAAGATTTCGGACAATACCGTTTATACTATCAATAGGTCCCGGAAGTCCAATCCCGACGCCTTTTAATTCTATATCCCTGCTTTTGTTTTTTACTGTTTTGTCTATACCCTGTATAATTTTTTCAAGCAGTTTATCCCTTTCAGGAAGCGTTGAAAAGCTTTTCTTGTAAAGAATTTTTCCCTCTTCATTAACCATTGCCATTTTTATAAATGTTCCGCCAAAGTCTATTCCTATTGCTGCTTTTTTCAATTTATGCTTCTCTCCTATATCGTGGCTAATGCCCTGCTCATACTGTTTTTCCAGCAATTTTTCAATTCTTCTATTGGTATATCTGTTGCCTTGTTATCAAGCCCAATTATTCTTAATTTTTGCAGTTTAATTGTTTTCCCTATCTGAGAAAAGTTTATATTTTTCATTATTTTTTCAAAATCTTTTAAGTTTTTTTTATTTACTTCTAATATAAACCTTGAATTTGATTCAGAAAAAAGAACCCCTGCATCTGATGTAATGTTTTCAGCAAGGTTTATCTTTTTAATGTCAATTATTGCACCAAGCCCCCCGGAAAACGCCGCCTCAGATACTGCAACACCTATGCCCCCTTCCGAACAATCATGGCAGGACAGAATAAGATTTTCTTTTATGGCTTTCTGAACCGCCTTAAATGTATTAAGGGCATCATAGGGTCTTACCTTCGGGACAAAACCATCCTGTATAGAGAACTCTTTTGAAAATACGGTTCCACCAATTTCATTGTATGTAGAGCCGACAACATATATAAGACTTTCTTGTTTTTTGAAATCCATTGACACAGTTTTTCGGACATCATCTATTACACAGATAGAAGATATTAAAAGTGTAGGAGGAATGGAAATAGAGACGCCTCTTACGATATATTCGTTATTAAGGCTGTCCTTGCCTGATATAAATGGGGTCCTGTAAATCTTTGCGAAATCATAACAGGCTTTTGCCGCTCTTACCAGCCCCCCTAACTTATCAGGTTTATCTATTGCACCCCAGCAAAAATTGTCAAGGATTGCAATTCTTTCTAGATCTCCGCCAACACTTATAACCTGCCTTATAGCCTCATCAATTACACTTCCAGCCATCCAGTATGGGTCAATCTTTCCATATTCCGGATTTATACCGTTTGCAATTATTATCCCTTTCCAGGAATTAAGTTTGGGTCTTATCACAGCAGCATCTGACGGACCATCTGAATCTATACCGACAAGAGGTTTAATGATACTTCCGCCCTGAACTTCATGGTCATACTGTCTTATAATCCATTCCTTTGAACACACATTTGGTGAAGAAAGAACTTTTTTTAAAGCAGTCTCTGTATCTTTTTCTTCATATGAGGCATTTTTTTCTTGTCTTGAAATCCAGACGGCCTTTCGTGCAAATCTTGGAAGTCCGTTATGAAGAAAGTCCATATCCAGTTTGCATACAAGATTGCCATCCCAGAAAAGTTTCAAAATCTTATCTTCTGAAAAATATCCTATATCTGTTGCCTGAACATCTTCTCTTGAAAAAATCTCAAAAAGTTCTTTTATATTCTCTTCATTAACAGAAAGCACCATCCTTTCCTGTGCTTCCGATACCCAGACTTCCCAGTATGAAAGCCCTTCATATTTTAAAGGAACCCTGTCCAAATATACCACCACCCCACACTCTTTACCCATCTCTCCGACTGCACTTGAAAGCCCGCCGGCACCACAATCAGTGATTGCTGTATAAAGCCCCCTGTCTCTTGCATAAATAAGTGCATCTGTAAGTTTTTTTTCTGTTATAGGATTTCCTATCTGAACAGCACAGGATGAGACTACGCTTGATTCTGCTGTAAGTTCGCTTGAAGAAAATGTTGCACCATGTATGCCATCTCTGCCTGTTTTTCCTCCTACGACAACTATTCTCTGTTTGGGTTTTACTTTTTTAAAACACTTTGTCTTAGGAATAATTCCTATATTTCCGCAAAAAACAAGAGGATTGCATGTAAATCCTTTATCAAAACATACAGCGCCATTTACTGTTGGAATCCCCATCTTGTTTCCATAATCTCGGACACCTCTTACAACTCCTTTCATTATTCTTTTTGGATGAAGTATATTGACGGGAATTTCCTGTTCAGAAAGATCAAAAGGTCCAAAACAGAATACATCTGTACTTGCAACAGGCTTTGCACCAAGCCCTGTTCCAAGCACATCTCTTATCACACCGCCCAAACCTGTATTTGCACCTCCATAAGGTTCAAGTGCTGACGGATGGTTATGCGTTTCAACCTTAAAACAAACCGCATCATCTTTATCAAAATCTACAATGCCTGCATTGTCTTTAAAAACTGATATACACCACTGTTTCTTAATTTCTTCTGTTGCCTTTACTATTGTTGATGCAAGAAGGTTATCTATGGATTTTTTCTCTATAACAGTTCCACTTTCGTCTGTTTGCTCGTACTGTATCAGACTTTTTAAGGTTTTGTGCACGCAGTGTTCTGACCATGTTTGCGCAATTGTTTCAAGTTCAACATCTGTTGGATCTGTTTTCAGGTTTGAAAAATATTTTTTTATTGCTTTCATTTCTTGAATATTTAAAGATAACTGTCTTTGTTTTGACACTTGCATTAATTTAAGATCACCTGCACTTAAAATATCCACTTTTGTAAGGTTAAATGGCTTTTGACAAACAGTTACTTTAAACTCATCTCTGGGTTCTATAACCCTGTGCTGTATAAGTTTGTTCATCAAAATTTTGTCGGTTATTTTTTCTATCTCTTCGCTTAAAAGGTTGCCTTTTAAGGTATATATTTTAGATGTTTTTACTTTCCTGCAACCTGTGATTTTAAGTGTTTTTATTCCTCTTAATATACTTTCCTCAGCAGGATCCATTACTCCATCGTTTAACCCAATCTCTATTTCTATCCCCTCTGCCTTGCGAGGAACCATCTTTTTTTCAATATCAATCAAAGAAAACTCCTCAAGTACAGAATCCGTAAGAAGTTCTTTTGCTATACAGCAAGCATAGTCTTCAGAGATATCTCCTTCAATTGTATAAACAGAAACACACTGGCAGGATAAAACAGTATTGATACCAATTTCCTTTATATTATGAAGGACATCGCTTCCTGTAGAATCAAGTATTTCCTTTTTATTTTTTACCTCAATTCTCCATAACATATATATTCTCCCCGTCGTCCGTATGCCGTTCCCCGTTCACCGAGATGCCAGAGCACCAGTTGTCTGTCACCTGTTGCCTGTTATATTGGGATTGTGCTCATAGACTCTTATATACTTTCTTCTATCTGAGGTTTTCTATTAAGATCTGTTCTTAAATCTTTTTCTTTGATTTTCTTTGCAACCTTTACTGCACTTGGACGGATCACTACATTGTGAAGTTTATATCCTTTTCTCATTTCATCAGTAATTAGATAATCAGGATGTTCTGTACTTTTTATCTCTTCAACTGCCTCGTGCAGGCGAGGGTCAAATGATTTTCCAACCGCTTCTATCTGTTCAAGCCCCCTTAATTTTAAAAACTTCTGAAGATTTTTTTGAACCATCTTAACACCTGTAAGTATCTGTTTATTGGAATTATCTTCACTTATATTCTCAAGTGCCCTGTCAAAATCATCAAGCAGACTGATAAGTTCAACAATCAGCCTTTCATTGGCAAACCGTATGGCAGATTCTTTTTCTTTTATTGCTCTTTTTCTAAAATTCTCAAAGTCTGCCTTTATTATGACCAATTGTTCTAATAACTGTCTCTCTTTTTCCGAAGGCTGAACCTCTGCGGATTCTTGTTTTTTTTCTTCTTTTATTTCAGGTCCTTGTGCTTGAGATTTTATTGTGTCCTGATTTTTTGCCTCTTTTTTGTTATTCAATAAAACCTCCCTTATCTATCCTATCCGATAGTTGTTCCGCAATATATGAGATTGTTGCAACAATTTTCCTGTATGGTATCCGCTTTGGGCCTACAACACCAACAAAACCTGATATACCTTTCTTTGCCCTGTATCTTGATGCAATAAAACTACATTGTGAAAAAGGCATTGCATCAACATCCTCACCTACATATATTAAGGTATCCGCAGGGTAAATGAGTTTAAGAAGGGCAGGGGACATTTCTTGATTCTCAAATTTTTTAAGTATAAGTGAAGATATAGAATTAAATTCGGGCTGGTCTGTCAAAAAACTTGCACCTTCCCAGAAAAACTGAGGATTTATATCTCTCATACAACCTTCTTTTAAAAGATTAAAGGCAGAGCGTAATATAAAAAATATCGTATCTTCGCCCTGAAGAATTTTATTTAAAAGATAATCCTCCAATGACTGAACAGGGACTTCTGATAATTCTTCTGTTATTATTTGTGATATATGATGTAATACAGGTTCAGAAAAGTCTACACTTGTATTTATAATTGATGTCTGGACGTGGCCTGTATTTGTAACCAATATTATCAGGATATTTTTCGGGGAAACACAGAGCAATTCTATTTTTTTTACTTTCACATAATGCAATTTATGGACAGATGCAAAACTCATCTGACATACCACCCGACTAAGCGCACTGATTGAGATTTTTATTATGTCTTCAATTGTTCTATATCCGTATTTGGTCTTATTAAAATAAAGATTTATTTCCTGTTTTTCCTGATTATTTAGGTATTCCTTCTCCATAAGACAGTCTATATAGTATCTATATGCCTTGCTTGTAGGAATGGTACCTGACGAACTGTGAGGTCTTGTTATAAATCCATTCTGATGAAGAAAGAACATATAATTTCTAACAGTAGATGAACATACATCAAGTTTGTATTTTTCCACTATATACCTTGAGGATACAGGCAGTCTTGTATCTATATATGTTTCTACAATTGCCCTTAATATCTGTTTTATATTTGTGTCTTTTTTATTCTCCGATTTTTTCATATTCATATTTTGGGTCTATCTTGTTGATATAAAATTGACACAGTTTTCACAAAAAATATCTTCTATCTTTTTCTTAAATACATAAGACACCGCTACACCTATCTGTCTATCAAATTCAAGATATGTTTTTTTGCCATCTTCGTGTAATACACATACTTCTACCGGTGTTTTTCCATCCGATTCAAGCAGGATATCTTTAAACCTCTGTATTCTACCTTCTGTAACATAACTTTGCGGAATTTCAATGACTACCTTAATGGTAAATTTCTCTTCTGCCTCGTCTATCGCAATAACTTCTGATGCAAATATTTTTGGTTTTTCCTCTCTTCCGTTGACCCGACCTTTTACAAAAACTATTTCATCCTCTCTCACATAAGAATGATATTTCCGAAAAGGCTCAGGAGGTAGAATTACCTCTATTTTCCCTTTCCAATCTTCTAATATAAATATAGCCATACGAAGATTATCTTTTTTTGTTGCAGTCGTTTTTACCTTGGTAATCATACCGCCCACAACAACTGTACTTCCGTCTACTGCTGTTGAAAGGGCTGATGTGGATTTTTCGGCATAATTTTTTAAGATGTTGATGTATGGCGTAAGAGGATGCCCTGAAAGATATAACCCGAGCACCTCTTTTTCAAATGCAAGCAATTGAGACTGGTCATATTCTTTTATTGATGATAAATTTTTAGACTCTTTACTATGCACTGGCTGTTGATTAAATATATTAAGAAAAAGTTTCTGCCCTCTTTGTTTTTCTTTTTGAATACCGGATGCGGATCCTATTGCAGTATCAATTATTGCCATAGCCTGGGACCTGTAAATTTTAAGGCTGTCAAATGCGCCGCACTTTATCAAACTTTCTATTACCTTCCTGTTGACTGTTTTTAAATTAACATTTTCACAAAATTCATATAGCGTCTGATATTTCTGTGGAAGTTTTTCCCTTGCTGAAACAATAGAATGTGCATGCTGTGAGCCAATATTTTTTACTGCACACAATCCAAAACGGATAGAATTTTCCTCTATGGAAAACTTTTCAAAACTGCTGTTTATATCGGGAGGAAGAACAGGTATCTGCATCCTGTTTGCCTCTTGAATATATTCAACTATCTTTTCCGATTTTCCTATTTCACTTGTAAGCAATGCTGTCATAAATTCAAGCGGAAAGTTAGCCTTTAAGTATGCGGTTTGATATGCAATACTTGCATATCCCACAGAATGGCTTTTATTAAACCCATAGCCTGCAAACTCTTTTATCTGTCCAAATATTTTATCAGCAACATTTTCTTTTACCCCATTTTTTACCGCTCCGTCTACAAAATCCTTCCTCTGTTTTTCCATAAGGTCTTCATCTTTTTTACCCATTGCTATTCGTAAAATATCGGCCCTGCCCAAACTAAACCCCGCAAGACTGTGTGTAATCTGCATAACCTGCTCCTGATACAGCATAATACCATATGTTTCTTTCAGTACAGGTTCTAATTTTGGGTGCGCATATTCTATAAAAGCAGACTTATGTTTTCCTGCAATAAAATCATCTATCATCTTCATAGGTCCTGGTCTATACAGAGCAATTGCAGCAACGATATCCTCAAAAACATTCGGTTTTATTTTCTTCAAAACATCCTGCATCCCCTGACTTTCAAGCTGAAATACGCCTAATGTATTTGCGTTTTGCAAAAGTTCATATGTCTTTTTGTCGTCCATCGGAAGGTTGTTTATGTCAATATTTTTCCCATTATTTGTTTTTATAAGTTCAACAGTATTTTTTATAACAGCAAGTGTTTTAAGCCCGAGAAAATCCATTTTAAGCAGTCCTATCATTTCAAGAGATTTCATATCATACTGCGTAAATACCCTATCTTCACTAATACACATAGGAACCATATCTGCAAGAGGAGTATCTGATATAACAACCCCTGCGGCATGTCTTGACATATGGGCGGTTGCGCCTTCAAGTATAAAACAAATATCCATTAATTCCTGGACAGAACGGTCTTTTTTAATAAGGTCAGCCAGCTGAGGATTTTGTTTTATTGCACTTTTTAGTTCAATCCTTTGTTCATCGGGAACCATCCTGGCAATCTTATCAGCCTGCTCATATGGTATGCCCATACTTCTTGCCACATTTCTTATAACAGCCTTTGCGCCAAGCGTCTGGAATGTTACAATCTGTCCGACATTTTCCCTGCCATATTTTTCACTAACATATTGAAGTACTTCATCTCTTCTTTCATCGCAAAAATCCATATCAATATCAGGATAAGAAATTCTTTCCGGGTTAAGAAACCTTTCAAACAAAAGTCCGTATCTTAAGGGATTTATATCTGTTATTCCAAGACAGAAACTTATAATGCTTCCGACCACAGAACCTCTGCCGGGTCCTACAGGGATATTATTATTCTTTGCAAACCTTACAAAATCACTCACAATCAAAAAATAACCGGCATAATCAATCTGTTTAACTATCTTTAACTCATTCTCAAGCCTTTCTATGACAGGTTTAGATTCTGATAAATTTCTTTTCTTCAATCCCTGATAACAAAGTTCTTTTAAGTGTTCAAATGGTTCTTTACCCTCTGGAACATCATAATTTGGAAGATGAGGCCTCTTGGGATGTAGATTTAGTTGAACATTGCACATTTGCGCAATTTTTATAGTATTTTCATATGATTCAGGGATTTCTCTAAAGAGTTCTTTCATCTCTTCGGCAGATCTAAAATAAAACTGGTCAGAACCAAATTTTAATCTTTTAGGATCCCGCATATTAGTTTTTGTCTCTATGCATAAAAGTATTTCCTGTGCGCGGGAGTGTTTGCTTTCCAAATAATGAACATCCGCTGTTGCAACCAAAGGGATATCAAGCAATTTTGAAATTTCAATTAAGCCCTCATTTGCCCTCACCTGTTCTTTAATGCCGTTGTTCTGTATTTCAAGAAAAAATTTTCCCTCCCCAAATATCTGTTTATACTCGGATGCAACCTTTTTTGCCTCTTCCTCCTGATTTGTAAGTATCAGGTGCGCAATCTCCCCCTTTATACATCCACTTAATCCTATAAGCCCTGAATGAAGTTCTGACAGTATCTGCTTATCAATTCTCGGTTTTTTATAAAAGCCCTGCGTGTATCCTACGGATGCAAGTTTAACAAGATTTTTATATCCTGTCTGATTTGTTGCAAGCAAGGTTAAATGATAAAAGTATTCCCCTAAACCGGATAATGTTTTATCAAACCTGCTTTTTGGCGCTATGTACACTTCACAACCTATTATTGGTTTAACTACACCGGCTTTCAGGCATTTTGAATAAAACTCTATAGCACCAAACATATTACCATGGTCGGTTATTGCAACAGCAGGCATCTTTTCTGAAACCGCCTTTTTCACTATTGCATCAATAGAACCAATACCGTCCAACAGGCTGTACTGTGTATGAAGATGAAGATGTGCAAAATCTGTATGTTTCATTTTAGATTCTTTTCATTCCCCTTTTATCAAGAGGGGTGTAAGGCGTTATAAAAAATATCAAATATTAAATATCTAACGCAAGTTAAGCCTTAGGAGAGATCCACAATATCAAAAATCTAACGCAAGTGGATCTTAAAAAACCCCCAAATATCTGCTGAAACTTTGACACTTAAATAATATATATTTTATTTATAACAGAATCGCAAGCAAAAGTCAAATTCCAGAGAAAGAAAACTCGGTTTTAATTAGTGGAAACAAGTTTGAAACGGAATATGCGGCTGTGTCTCTTGAACAAAATCCGAAGCTTTTTTAAGCAAAATCCTGACGCTGAATTCTGACTGCCCCGCCCCGCGAGCGAGGCGAGGCAGAAATCCGCTATGCGGATTCCCACCCGGCTCCGAAAGTCCTGCTTTGCAGGACAGCCAAAGCCCGCAAAAATTTTTTATTTAAGGGCGGGCAACAAATTTTTTCAATAAAAAGGATTTATTTTTGCGGTCTTTGTTAATTTTTGGAGCTGTCCCATTTCCCAGCCCGCCGAAGGTGGGCAAAAATTTGAAAACCGCCCAAATTACCAACAGTTCTTTCAATTATTTCAAAACAGCCCCGAAGATTACCGTTAATTTCTTTTCCTGAAAATCGCAGCACTTGCCAGCCATAGCTAGTTAATTGGTTATTCCGTTTCCTGTCCCGAGTTAATGCATCCGGGAGAATATGATACCTCTCACCATCGCACTCAACATCAATATCGCCTCTACGACAAAATATACCAAAATCTAAACAATATGTTTGATTGCCGGCCTTAACATACAACTGTCTTTCTGCTTCTATTTTTCGCTTTTTCATTTCTAAATACATTTTTTCTTCCAAAGGACTGGTATCATACAAATCATTTATTTCCTCTGCAGTAAATAATTTTTCTAAACTGGTCGGAATATGAACAATGCTCCTCCATCTTTTACTTGGAATTGGTTTAGGTAACTCATCAATTTGCCCTAGGTGAAATTTAAAGTATTCTTTCGTTGCTCTTTCGTGCTCTGACTCATCTGGAAAAAGCTCAATTCTTTTAGTTATCTCAACTTTCAAAACTTTTGCATAATAAATTACTCTATACTGACACTCTTTTCCAAAAACTTTCGGAAAATAAAAAGCCAAATACTCTACTAAAGGAGTGTTTTTAGGGGCGGATTCAACTGGAATATGATACCATCTTTCTTTTTGAATCCTCGGCCAAAGACTTTTCCTTGGCACAATCCCCACTAATACCGGCTGTTTTTGCATTGTTTTATTTCTCAATTAATTCCTCTACTTTTTGTTTGGCTTCTTCTAATAATTCTTTTGCTTTTGAACGGGCTTGGTGGGATTTACAGATTAGGTCAGCAATTTTTTGCTGGATGGGTTTTGGTAGAATGGGAATATAAAAGTTTTTAATTTGTTCCGGCCTCCAGTGCGTAATAATAG
>NDHX01000017.1 GCA_013626165.1 bacterium Unc6 | reverse complement strand
AGTCGGTTTAAAAAAAGTAAAAAAAAGTTGCAAAAATTTTACTTGACAAGATAGAAAATATGTAGTATATTACTCATACGGTTGGGCTGTAGGTGGCGTAGATAATCGGTCAAGTGCGTTACCTGAAGGCACAAAGGCGAAAGGTGACAAAGGTACAAAGCATGAGAAAAGAATCTAAAAAGACAGTTAATTTTGTGCCTCTGTGCCTAAAATATGAACGATGTTCAGTGAATGTTTACACAGGAAAGGGGGTGAAAAAGATAAGTTGGTCTTAAGGTTATAGTTTTTATGTTAACAAAAAAAAGGAGGAAATATATGAAAAAAAAGTCTTTTACATTGATTGAATTGTTGGTCGTCATTGCCATTATTGCAATACTTGCGGCAATGTTACTACCCGCATTAGCAAGAGCAAGAGAGCAGGCAAGAAGAGCCAGTTGTATCAACAATCTGAGGCAGATAGGTTTGTCTATTCGTATGTATTCCGGGGATTTTGCAGAGAACTTCCCGTCCCGTGGCATTGGCGCGGTTGCGACACCAGCGGCTGACCTCTCTTTGCTGATTCCCATATATACCACAGGAGCAATGTTTGTCTGTCCATCCAGTGTTGATACGAGGAGGGCAGATGCCCCGTTGGCCGACGCGAACCTGTCTTATGCATATGCCTTTGACTTAAATGAGTTCGTAGGTACAGATACTGTTGTGATGGTTGACCAGAGTGGTGCAAAGGGTGTTCGTTGGGCGGCAGGTCTTGCAGCAGCACCAATAAACCACCACACAGATGGCGTCAACGCGCTTTATATGGACGGCAGTGCAAGGTGGGTTCCATTAGGCAGGATTAATCCTGAGATTCCTAACAGGGCGTATCCTGCAGGATCAGCTGCTACCCCAACAAGAGGCGTGTTAAGAAATCCAGGTGCTGCGCCTGTACGCCTTAAAGGTTAAAATTGTAGAAACTTGAGCGGGAAGAGGAAAAAAGCGTGTCTGGCTTTTATAAAGTCAGGCACGCTTTTTTTATTCCCCTTTTCTCAGAAAAGGGGTGGCAACGAAGTTGACGGGGTATTTTGTATTCCCCCTTTTGTAAAGGGGTGTCTGCGGTAGCAGACGGGGTATTTTCTTCCCTTTACAAAAGGGAAATTATGATATAATATCCCAAGTGAAAAATTTATTTTTGTTCTTCCTTTTTTTATGTGCTACTGTTGTATATCTTCCTTCGCTTTATAATGCATTTATCATTAAGGTTCCTGTTGTATTTATTTTTTTATCAGCATATTTCTGGTTTGCCCGCCCAGAGCTTAACAGTTCTATAGGTAAAAATATATCTGTTATTTTTCTTGCTCTTTTTGTTTATTCAGTGTTTTCGTTATATGGAAATTATTTATGGGCAGGCTGGGAATACTTTAGGTTTCTTATCCTGTGTGTTCTGTGTTTTGTAGCGGGTGCTACAATAAAAGACAGAGATTTTATAAAAAAAAGGCTCCTGCCCTTGTTTTTATTGTGCGCTTTTCTTATTGCCTGTTTTGCAATATTTCAGTATTCTAAAGGGCAGACACCTGTATCTTTTGTCGGGAACAGGAATCTTTCTGCTGAAACAATTGTTATTACATTTCCATTTCTTCTTTATTTTTTTATAAAACCCCGAACTTTCCACTTCCTGCCTCTTACCTTTTATTTCTTACTTTGTGTTTTATTTCTGTTTGCTATTTCAACAGCAGAGTCTTTTATTGCATGGGGCATACTTGGTGTTTCGGTTTTTATTTTTATAAGCCTTGTATTTTCAAAAAAAATGTCTGATTTTTTTATTTTTTTAGGATGCGGAGTTTGTGCTGTGTGTGCAGTATTTTTAACCCCTGTTGGTGATGTTCTGATAAAGGCATTTTTTTCTAATATAAGGCTTATGATATGGGCAGGGGTTATAGAGATGATACTTGCTAAACCCTGGACAGGTTTTGGTATAGGAAGGTTCCCCATCTATTATCAAGAGTTCAGATTAAGAGAATATTTTCTTCATCCAAATGCAACGTTTGTTACAGACTATGCACATAATGAGTTTCTGCACACTGCATCAGAGATGGGTCTGTTAGGTGTTGTGCTTTTTGCAGGCATTATTATTATTTGTTTTTTATCTTTTCGTTCTATCTTTACACTGCACAGGGATGAAAAGATTCTTACTGCTTCTATTATTGCATCTGTTGCATCGGGAATTCTTATTGGAATGCTTGAACAGTGGCTAAGGTTTATACCTGTTGCACTGTTTTTCTGGTTCTTACTTGGTGTCTTGTATTCTTTCAAGATACAGAAATCATATATTCCAGTACCTGCAAAGGTCCTCTCAATAGTGTGTCTTGTGTTATCTTTAACATATATTCCGGGCATTATTTCACAACATTTTCTTTTTAAAGGTTATGTATTTTCAGAAAAACACAAGAGTGCTCTTGCAATAGATAATTTTAAAAAGGCTATAAGGTATGACAGAAACAACATACATGCACAGTTTTTTTTAGGTAATGAGTATCTAAAAAAAGGTTTGTTAAATGACGGGATAAGAGAACTAAAAAAGGCAGGTCACATCTGGCCTGATTTTTCTGTCACAGGTGTATTATTAGGCTCAGCACTTTTAGGTGTCGGGAAAATAGAAGAGGCAAAAACAGTGCTGAAAAGAGCAGAGTATATAAACCCATATAACCTTGATGTGCTTACACTTCAGGCAGATATTGCAAGAGTAGCAGGCGATAAAACCACAGAACAGATGTATAAGAACAGGATAAATATGCTGGAAAGCAAGGAAGGGCTGTCAGCCCGCCTGACTACAAGGAGGTTATACAAAAAGCCTCTTAATGAAAAAAATTCAAATTTAGAGAATGGCAATCAAGACAATATAGTGGTAGAATAAAAAATATGAATCAGCAATTACAAAACAGGCTTATAAAAAAGATGAGGTATTTTGCAGGGCAGGATATTCTTGTGGTAGGTGACCTTATACTTGATGAGTTTTTATGGGGAAAGGTGGACAGGATATCTCCTGAGGCGCCTGTTCCTGTGGTGACAGTGATATCGGAAAACTTTATTCCAGGTGGTGCAGCCAATGTTGCAAGCAATATAAGTTCACTTAAAGGATGTGCTCATATAATCGGTCTTATAGGCAGTGATGAAAAAGGACAGTTATTAAAAGAAAAATTACAAAAAAACGGAAATTGCACAGATGGTATTATTATAGATAAAACAAGGCAGACCACACTAAAAACCCGCATCCTTGCCCATCACCAGCAGGTTGTAAGGGTGGACAGGGAAACGATAAGGGATATACCCTTAAATCTACTAAAAAAGATAAAAGATGCTGTGGAATCAGAAATAGCCAGGTGCAGGGCAGTTATTATAGAAGATTATGGGAAAGGGGTTATTACATCTGATGTTATCAAATATATTGTAAGCCTTGCCCTTAAAAAAAATATACCTGTTATTGTTGATCCAAAAGAGTATAATTTTAAGTTTTATAAAAATGTTACATCTATTACACCAAACCAGTTTGAGGCAGGCAATGCGGCAAATATCAAGATAACAGATGGCAGAACATTAGAAATAGCAGGAAGAAAGATTTTAAAAATGTTAAACTCCGAGTCTGTGCTTATTACTCTTGGTGGAAATGGGATGTGTCTTTTCCAAAAAAAAAGCAGTCCCGTGCACATACCAACTGTTGTGAGGGAGGTTTTTGATGTTACCGGGGCAGGAGATACAGTAGTTGCAGTTTTCACACTTGCTGTTGCATCAGGCTATGGACTTCTTGATGCAGCAAGGATTTCTAATTTTGCAGCAGGCCTTGTTGTGGGTAAGATAGGGGTTGCAACCACTACCGTAGATGAGATAGAAAAGTCAATTACAAGGGTCGGAAATTTGTTATCTGAGGAAAAAAATTCCTTGAAAGATATTCAGTGGAAAGAGGAGCAATAATAGTTATACCTGCTCGTTCAGGTTCAACAAGGCTTTCTAAAAAAGTAATTTTAAGTCTTAAAGGCAAGCCCATGCTGTGGTATGTTTATAAGAATGCACAGAGGGTGAAAAATGTAGAGTCTGTTCTTATCGCAACAGATTCGCAAGAGATTTTATCTGTTGTCCAGGGTTTTGGCGGGAAGGCTGTTCTTACATCACCTCTTCATAAGTGTGGGACAGACAGGATTGCAGAAGCAGTTGAAAATATAGACTGCTCTATTATTATAAATGTGCAGGCAGATGAACCTCTTTTAAGCCCTCTTGTTGTTGAGGAACTTCTTCAGCAGATGTTGGAATTTAAAGACTGTCAGATGGGAACCGTTGCTGTTCCAATAGACAGTATGCAGGATATTCAAAACCCTTCCATTACAAAGGTTGTGTGCGATAGAGAGAATTTTGCACTATATTTTTCTCGTTCAGGCATACCCTATCCTAAAAAATTAGATTCAGGCAGGTGGTTAAAACATTTAGGCATATATGCATACAGAAAAGATTTTCTTCGGACATTTACGAGGATAAAACATTCAATGCTTGAAGATACAGAAGGGCTTGAGCAGTTAAGAGCACTTGAAAACGGTTACAGGATAAAGGTTGTTATTTCTCAATATGATTCTATAAGTGTAGATACAATGGAAGACTTAAAAAAAGTAAGGGAAATAATGAAAGACAGGCAACGAGGCGACAGGTGACTGGTGCTTTGTCAGACTGTAGACTGTTAGACTGTTAGGCTGTAGGTCGAAACCCTACAGTCTAATAGCCTATAATCTCTGGTGCTCTGGTGCTCTGGTGCGCTGGTGCTCTAGTGGTCTGGCGACAGGGAATATATGAAATTCATATTTGTTACAGGTGGTGTTGTTTCAAGTTTGGGCAAAGGCATTGCCTCTGCATCTTTGGGCAGACTATTAGAGGCAAGGGGACTTCGTATCACTTTACAGAAGTGTGACCCTTATATAAATGTTGACTCCGGCACAATGAGCCCTTACCAGCATGGAGAGGTATATGTTACAGATGATGGGGCAGAAACAGACCTTGACCTCGGACACTATGAAAGATTTACAAATGCTAAAATTACACGCAATAATAATATAACAGCAGGCAGGGTCTATAATTCGGTTATTAAAAAGGAGAGGCAGGGCGATTATTTAGGGCAGACAGTTCAGGTTGTCCCTCATATTACGGATGAAATAAAAGAAAGCATCAAAAAAGTAGCAGAACAAAGAAGTGTTGATGTTGTGATATGCGAAATAGGAGGAACCGTAGGCGATATAGAAAGTCTTCCGTTTCTTGAGGCGATTCGCCAGATGAGTCTTGATATGGGCAAAGAAAATATTGCATATATCCATCTTACTCTTGTACCTTATATATCTGCGGCTGATGAGTTAAAGACAAAGCCCACACAACACAGCGTTGGAAAACTTCGGGAAATAGGAATACAGCCTGATATACTTCTTTGCAGGACAGAAAAACCTCTCGGGGGTGAGCTTAAATCAAAGATAGGGCTGTTCTGTAATATAACAAAAGATGCTGTTATAGAAGCACATGATGTAAAGGATATATATGAGGTTCCTCTTATGTTTGAACAGCAGGGGGTAGTTTCTCTATTGTGCAGGCTTCTTCATATCCGTTGCAGAAACATAGACTTAAAGGACTGGAAAAAAAATGTTATAGATAGGGCATTAAACCCAAAATATAGTGTCCGGATTGCAGTTGTGGGTAAATATGTCCAGCATCAGGATGCATACAAGTCTATATATGAGGCACTAAGGCATGGAGGTTTTGCGAATAATTCAAGGGTTAATATACTGAAGGTAGATTCAGAAATTATAGAAAAAGAAAGTCCTGAAAAATATCTAAAAGATATAGATGGAATGATTATTCCCGGCGGATTCGGTTCAAGGGGAATAAAAGGTAAGATAGCGGCTGTAAGATATGCAAGGGAAAATAAAATTCCTTTTCTCGGGCTATGTTTAGGAATGCAGTGTGCTGTTATTGAATTTGCAAGAAATATATGCGGTCTAAAAAAGGCGAACTCCACAGAGTTTAATAAAAAAACAAGGTATCCTGTAATAAGTCTTCTTGAAGAACAAAAGAAGATTAAAAATATAGGAGGAACAATGAGGTTAGGTTTATACACTTGCGATGTAAAAAAAGGCACACTTGCACATAGCCTGTATCACAAGGATTTGGTTCGGGAAAGACACAGGCACAGGTATGAGTTTAATAATAAATTCAGTTCAATACTTGTCAAGAACGGACTTGTTATAAGCGGTATACACAGGAAAAACAGACTTGCTGAGATAATAGAACTTCCTCAGCATCCTTTTTTTATAGCGGTTCAGTTTCATCCTGAGTTCAGGTCAAAGCCGGATAAACCTCATCCCTTGTTTTATGGGCTTGTTAGAGAGGGATTAAAAAGAAAATTAAAATGAAACCTATTGCAAAAATCGGTGATATTATTATTGGACAGGGTATGCCCCTTCTTCTTATCGCAGGGCCCTGTGTTCTTGAAGACGAAGATACAGCGCTGGATATTGCATATAAAGTATCTTCAATTGCAAGAAAATTTCACCTGCCATATATATTCAAGGCAAGTTTTGACAAGGCGAATAGAACAAACATAAAATCATACAGAGGACCAGGAATAAAAAAAGGATTAAAAATTCTTTCAAATGTAAAGAAAAAAGCAGGGGTTAAGATTTTAAGCGATATACATTCTCCCGAACAGGCATCTGCTGTTGCAGATGTTTTGGATGTTATTCAGATACCTGCGTTTCTTTGCAGACAGACAGACTTAATCTGCAGGTCTGCAAAAACAGGAAAACCAATAAATATTAAAAAGGGACAGTTTCTTGCTCCCTGGGATGTTAAAAATATTGTAGAAAAAACAAAACAATGCGGTGCAAAAGACATAATGATTACAGAAAGAGGAACAACATTCGGTTATAATAATTTTGTGGTTGATATGAGAGGATTTTCTCAAGTGAGGGATTTTGGTGTTCCTGTTATATTTGATGGAACACACAGTGTTCAACTTCCAGGCGGGAAAGGAATCTGTTCCGGCGGGCAAAGACAGTTTGTATCTGGATTATGTAAAGCGGCAGTTGCAGCAGGATGTGATGGTATATTTTTAGAGGTCCATCCGCAACCTGATAAGTCTCCCTGTGATGGACCCAGTATGTTGCCACTAAATAATCTTGAAATGTTGCTTGATAAACTTGTAAAAATACACAATATTGTAAATGAAAAATACTAAAAATAAAAACAGGGTAGTCAGTTCTGCACTGCAATTTATTGCCAACCAGGTAGCATCGGTAAAAAAGCTTTCAGGTGTTGTGCAATCAAAACCTTTTAAGGATGCAATCCAGAATATATCAGCCTGTAAGGGAAGAATTGTTGTATCAGGCATGGGAAAGGCCGGAATTATCGGCCAGAAAATATCTGCAACACTTTCCTCTGTCGGCACTCCAAGTCTGTGGATGCATCCGGCTGATGCTGTCCATGGGGATCTTGGTATGGTTACATCAGACGATATTATCGTTATACTTTCCCAATCAGGTCAGACTGAGGAAATAATCAGGCTTCTTCCACTGTTAAAACAGATAGGGTCCTTTGTAATATCCATAACAGGCAATCCCCGTTCCACACTTTCAAAATACTCAGATATTGTTATTGATACACTTGTAAGGCAGGAGGCCTGTCCCTTAGGACTTGCTCCCACAACAAGCACCATTGCCATGCTTGCTATAGGGGATGCTTTGGCTATTTCTGTATTGCAAGTTAAGGGTTTTAAAAAAGAAGATTATGCATTTTTTCACCCGGGTGGCGGAATCGGAAAAGGGTTTCTTCAAGTAAAAGATATTATGAGGAAAGGTAATGAAAATCCGTTTGTTTTTCCCGATTGTAAGGTAAAGGATGCAATGTTAAAGATAACAAAAGCAAGAGCCGGATGTGTAAGTGTTATTGATAAAAGAGGAAAATTGATAGGCTTGTTCACAGATGGTGATTTAAGAAGAAAAATTGAAACAGATATGGATTTATTGAATAAAAGTATAGATTCAGTTATGACCAAAAATCCAAAATTTATTGAAGATTTTAACATTGCACAGGAAGGTTTAAGAAAATTAAGACAATGGAAGATAGATGAACTTCCTGTTATTGATAAGAGAAAAAAACTTGTGGGGCTTCTTGATATACAGGATTTATTAAAAGCAGGAATAGTCATTAGAGAGGACAATTAAAGCGTCAATCAGAACACCAGAGCACCAAGGGGTTGAATGTGGAAAAAATGGGTTTTTTATTCCCCGGACAGGGCGCCCAGTACAGAGGGATGGGGAAAAGATTTTATGAGGCATCTAAATCTTCAAGGAGGATATTTAATATTGCATCAGATATGCTTAAATTTGATGTTGCAAGAATGTGTTTTGAAGGAGATGAGGATGAACTTTCAAGCACAAAAAACAGTCAGCCTGCAATCCTCACCTCAAGTATAGCCTGTTTAAGATTTCTTCAAGAAAAGAATAAAGAAGCATTACAGGCACCTGTTATATCCGTTGCAGGTTTAAGTTTGGGTGAATATTCTGCGCTTGTATGTGCCGATGTTATAAGGTTTGAAGATGCAGTCTATATTGTCCGAAAAAGGGGGGAATTTATGGAAGAAGAGTCTTTGCAAAATCCAGGCGGTATGCTTTCTTTGCTTGGTTCTGACCTGAACACAGTAAAACAGTTATGTGAAAAAACAGGTTTAGAGATTGCAGTCTTAAATTGTCCTGGCCAGATTGTTGTTTCTGGAACAGAAGGCTCAATAAAATTGGCCCTTGAACAATCAAAAGATTCAGGCATTAAAAAAGTTGTCCGACTTAAAACAAGCGGGCCCTTTCATTGTTCAAAAATGAAAACAGCAGCAGACAGGCTAAAGATACTTCTTGATAAAATTCAAATGCAGAAACCAAAATATAAATTTATATGCAATGCTTCTGCCCAATGGGTTGATGAACCTGAGAAGATAAAAGATGCGCTTACCCGGCAGGTCCATCATCCTGTGTTATGGGAGAATTCTATGTTAGAAATGGAAAGGCAGGGTTTTTTAAACTTCATTGAACTTTCGCCTGGGAAAGTATTGAAAAACCTTGCACAACGGATATGTTCCAATTTTAATGTTGAAAGTATGGATGAAGAGTGGCTCAGTTCACCTGTGAGGATGAAATATGATTGAAAACCTGTTTGCTATTATGAAGGACTTTTACAGGCCTGTTCTTGAGATAATTATCCTGTGGTTTGTTTTGTATCATGTAATTATCTTTACAAGAGGCACAGGCGGAATCTATGCCTTGCGTGGGTTGTTATTGCTCGTTGCATTTCTTTTTATAACAAAGTTGTTTGGGCTCCATACATTGAACTGGGCCTTAACACAGATCCTGTCTATCTCTGTTGTCGGATTTCTTATTATTTTTCAACCTGAATTAAGAAAAGGACTTGTAAAATTGGGTCTGGATTCTTTAGTAGTTAAAACTTCAAAAATGCAATCTATCAGAATAATAGAAAAGATAGCAGATGCTGCTTTTAAGTTATCTAAAGAAAAACAGGGGGGACTTATTGTTCTTGAAAGAGAAGCGGACCTTTCTTCATATGCTGAAAATGGAGTTATATTAGAAAGCATGGTTTCACAAGAAATTCTTCAGTCAATATTTATCCCTGCAGGTCCCTTGCATGACGGAGGAGTTCTTATAAGAGGAGAACGCATTGTTGCGGCTGCGTGTTTATTTCCTTTATCCAGTGATGTAACTCTTTCAAAAACTATGGGAACAAGACACAGGGCCGCTATGGGGCTTTCTGAAGAAACAGATGCAATTGTTATTGTTGTATCTGAAAAAACAGGCAGGGTTTCTGTTGTCATACATGGGCATATGCAGACTGTTTCTGATACAGAGTCACTTGTGGAGATTTTGAAGAAAAGATTAGGGATACAGATACGCAAGGGAATATTAGGATAAATGTTGTCCAATAAAAAGGAAGAACCATGAACAAGAAGATTTTTACATTAATAAGACATAATTTTTTAATAAAAATAGTTGCACTGCTGATTGCAATTCTTTTGTGGTTTTATTTAAGAGAGGAGAAGAGGATTGTTCCTGAGAGTGTACAGTTGGTGAGGAATTTTGGTACTCATCAGGTTGTTTAAATTGTAACTATAGACTATTAGACTGATAGGTTATTTAGACGAGTAGATTGTTCAGACTGCAGGCGTCTACGGTCTGACAGTCTAATAATTTATTTACATGAGCAGTTCCAGGGTGTGTAAAAATAGGAGAAAAAAACAAGACAACAGGCTCCTCAAAATGAAAAGACAGTTTTTTCTGAAGCGGATGAACAGACAAGTCCGCCATTTTTTTGCTTTTATTTCAGTCTATCTCCTTGTTTTTTTTATAAAGTTTTTCCCATTCTGGTTTATCCGTTATGCAGGAAATATTATCGGAACGGTTCTTCATATTTTTTCTGTGAAACACAAAAATATCATTGAACAGAATCTTTCGCTTGTTTCCAAAGCATCGTGTTTAAGCCCTGATAAAAAGGTCATATCAAAAAAAGTTTTTATTTCATCTTCAAGGATTGCCCTTGAAAATTTATGGCTTTCGCAAAAACCTGTTTTTGTAAGAAGAAAAATTATAAGTTTAACAGGCATTGAATATGTCCAATCCGCACTTTCAAAAGGAAAAGGCGCTATTATTGTTACAGGACATTTTTCTAATTTTGCGCTTATACCTGCATTTTTCAGTATGGAAGGATTTAAGGTAAGTGTGCTTGTCCGACCTTTAAGATATAATATGCTGAACAGTCTTTATAAAAGGATGTGTCAAAAATACGGTTTTAATTTGATATTTACCATACCAAAAAGACAGTGCATATCGGACTGTATAAAAGCGTTAAATTTAAATCAGATAGTGTGTATACTTGCAGATCAGAATGTTGGCAAAAAAGGAATAATTACAAATTTTTTTCAATTACAAACATATACTATGCAAACCCCGTTTCTTATTTCATTAAGAACAGGGTCCGCTATACTGCCAGCATTTGTATCCGGTCATAATGGTCATTATCAGATACAGGTTCTTCCATGTTTTGAAATTTTGAAAGTAGAAGATATAAAAGATGTTGCCCAAAAATTTACATCTTTGCTTGAGGAAAGGATAAGGGGCGGTTTTCATCAGTGGATGTGGGCATATAGAAGGTGGAATGGTGGATAAACAAAAAATAGAAAAAGGTGTTCTACTTATACTTGAAGGAATAGGCGAGGACATAGAAAGGCCTGACTTAAAAGAAACCCCCAGAAGGGTTGCCCAGATGTATGAGGAGATATTTTCAGGCATTTCAAAGGATCCTGCAAAAGAGGTTTCTGTTTTTCTTGCAGTAGGCCACGATGAAATTATATTAGTAAGAGATTTACCCCTGTATTCTGTATGCGAGCATCATCTTCTGCCTTTTACCGGAAAAGCGCATCTTGGATATATACCTGATGGCAATCGTGTAACAGGGATTAGCAAAATTGCGAAGGTTGTTGAGGTTTTA
The DNA here is from genome assembly GCA_013626165.1 of bacterium Unc6. Classification (NCBI taxonomy): domain Bacteria; kingdom Pseudomonadati; phylum Candidatus Omnitrophota; genus Candidatus Velesiimonas; species Candidatus Velesiimonas alkalicola. The sequence goes on along the minus strand of NDHX01000017.1, from coordinate 4,219 downwards.
AGCAAAAGACCTCAGGTTCAGGAAAGACTTACCACAAGTATTGCAGATGTGCTTATGAAGAGGCTAAAACCAAAAGGGGTTATCGTTGTTATTGAAGCAGAACATTTTTGCATGTCAATGAGAGGCATTAAAAAACCCGGTGCAGTCACAGTGACAAGTGCAGTAAGAGGGATATTCAGGACAAATTATAAGACAAGGGCAGAAGCATTGAGTCTTATGGGAAGGCAGTAAAGATGGAAAATAAAAAGAACACATACCTCGGTATAGCAAGAAAATTCAGACCCCAGGTATTTGAGCAGATTGTCGGACAGGAACACATAACAACCACTCTTAAGAACGCGATAATAAACGAAAAAGTTGTTCCTGCATATCTTTTTTGCGGTCCCAGAGGCACAGGGAAAACAACAACCGCAAGGATATTTGCAAAGTGTTTGGCTTGCGAAAGTTTTGAAAAGCCTACCATAAATCCCTGTAATAAGTGTCCTACCTGCACAGAGATTTCTGAAGGAAGGGGCCTTGATATAATAGAGATGGACGGTGCAAGCAACAGGGGCATAGATGAGGTGAGGGATTTAAGAGAAAAGGTTTGCTTTGCACCTGCCCGTTCAAGATGTAAGGTATATATCATTGATGAGGTTCATATGTTAACCACAGAGGCTTTTAATGCCTTGCTTAAAACGCTTGAAGAGCCTCCGCTGCATGTTCGTTTCATATTTGCAACAACAAATCCCTATAAAATACCCGGTACTATACTTTCAAGATGTCAGAGATTTAATTTTAAGAGGCTTACCACCCCGCAGATAGTTGAAAGCCTTAAAAATGTTGCGTTTGTTGAAAAGGCAGAGGTTGAGGAAAATTGTTTTTATCAGATTGCAAAGGCCTCCGATGGAGCGATACGCGATGCCCAGGTTATACTTGACCAGATGATATCCTACGGCAAAGGAAAGGTTACCCTTAAATGTATCACAGAGGTTCTTGGGCTCCTTGATTCCAGTATTGTTATGCAAGCCTCGCAGGATATTATAGACTGCAATATTGCACCTGTGATCAATATTGTCCAAAAGATTCTTGAAGAAGGAAAAGACACTGAACAATTTTTATTTGCCCTTATTCAACACTTCAGGACTGTTCTTTTTTTCCAGCAAACAGGAGATATGATTTTTGAAGGGGCAGATATAGAACCTGCACAAATGGACCTGTGTAGACAGCAGGCAAAAACTTTAACATTTGAAGAATTGTATTACATACTTGAGGTTCTTATTGCGGCACAGTTTCAGCAAAAATCAGGGATGGCAAGGATTGTTCTTGAGATCGCCCTTATAAGAATTACACAGAGAGGAAATATACTGGCTCTTCCTGAGATTCTTAAACACATTAACAGTTTGAATACCTACACAGATAAAATCAATGTCAAGCAGGTGACAGGTGCTTCTTATCAGAATCAAGAAGTCAAAGAGCAACCTGTTAAATCTTCGCCTGTTGTTTTCTTTGATATTTCATTAAACTGGCAAAAGATACTGGAGGAATTAAAAAAACAGGTTCCATCGGCTGCGGTATTTCTTTCAAAAAGCAGGATAGTAAGTTCAAGAAACGACAATCTAATGATAGAGATACAGGGTGGGAAAGAGGCTGTATTTGCAAAACAAAATCTTGAAAAGCAAGAGAATAATAAAAAGATTGAGGGTGTTGTATCTAAAATAACGGGGAAAAATATTAAAATATCGTTCTGTCTTTCTTCTTCAGAATGTAAAACTGAACCTTCAATAAAATCTGACGCTGTTGTAGAAGAATTCCAAAAGGTTTTTAATGATAATATAAGGATAAAAAAACAATGACACAGTGCAGTTTATTTAAAAAGGTTGTTGAGGAATTTAAAAAGATGCCGGGCATCGGACAGAAAAGTGCAGAAAGACTTACCCTGTATATTCTTTCTCTTTCAGAAGAAGAGGCTGATATGCTTGCAAGTTTGATAAGTGATGTGAGAAGAAAAAAGAAATATTGCAAGGTCTGCAACAATCTCTGTGAGGAAGATATCTGTCCTGTATGTGCAGATATAAGAAGGGATACCTCTGTTATATGTGTTGTTGAACAGCCTATGGATGTTATTGCAATAGAAAAGTCAAAAGCTTATAACGGACTGTACCATGTGCTTTGGGGAAAACTCTCTCCTCTTGACGGTATTGGAAGTTCAGGTATAAAAGCGAATGGAATTTTAGACCGTATCAACAACAGCAGCACCAAAGAAATTATCATTGCAACATCATCAGATACAGGGGGGCAGACAACCGCACTTTATATCTGTCATATCCTTAAAGATAAAAATATAAGAATTTCAAGGATTGCACAAGGGTTGCCGGTTGGCACAAGTCTTGAATATGTGGATCAACCCACAATAGCCTGTGCGCTAAAAGGAAGAATACAGATAGATAGATGTACAGGGTAAATTTGGATGTTTTTGAAGGGCCGCTTGACCTTCTTCTGTTTTTGATAAAGAAGGAACAGATAGATATATATGATATTCCTATTGCAAAAATTACAGAGCAGTATTTGGAATATCTTGATATTATTAAACTCTTTGACATAAGCGTTGCAGGTGAATACATTGTAATGGCGGCAACACTGATGCAGATAAAATCAAGGTGCCTTTTGCCTCAACAACAGGATACTGGACCTGTGCCGGAAAATGTTTCTGACCCCAGAGAAGAACTTGTCCTGCGTCTTATAGAGTATAAACAGTTTAAAGAGGTTTCCATTACGCTATCAGAGATACATCAAAAAAGAACAGAGATGCTTAAAAGGCAGGGTACTGATTTTCAGGTTGAATTTCAGAAACAGGACAAGATATTTGAGGCAAGTCTTTTTGACCTTATTGCTGCATTTTCAAGGGTATTAAAAGGCATTCCAAAAGATACATTCAGAGAGGTAATAAAAGACGAATTCACGGTTGAAGAGAAAATAGCCCAATTGCGTCAGAAGGTTTCAATAGGGGCAGAGGAGATTGTCTTAAATGTTTTAATTGCATCGGCGGCAAGTAGGCTTGAGATTGTGGCACTGTTTTTGGCATTGCTTGAACTTATCAGACTTAAGGAGATAGAAGTGTTTCAGGAAAAAGCGTTTGGAGAGGTTGTTGTTAAGAAAAGAATACTGGAGTTTGTGAGTTCTAACCTCATAGAACAGGTAACTGGCAACTGGTAAAAGCCGTATATCGTATTTCGTATACTGTTAAAAAAAATGAAATATGGATGACGGGCAACGGGCAGTGGAATGCGGTATACGGAATACGGGTGTCTGAGGCATTTCGGTGAACGGAAAACGGAATTATGAATAACAAAGAAATAAAAAGGATATTAGAGGCTATGTTTTTCATAAGCACAGAGCCGATTACAGTCCAACAATTAAAAGATGTTTTTATTGATGCTGATGCGGGCATGATAAAAGAAGCAATTGTTACATTTCAGAACGAGCTTGTAGAAAAAAACTCTGCATTAAGAATAGAAGAGGTTGCAGGCGGTTTTCAGATGACAACATCTTCTGATGTTTTCCCATATTTAAGAAATTTTTTTGGGCAAAAGCCTAAGCAGAAATTTTCTTCTGCTTCACTTGAAACACTTGCAATAATTGCATACAGGCAACCCGTAACAAAAGCCGAGGTTGAGTTTATAAGAGGTGTAAATGTAGATGGTGTCACTACAACACTTCTTGAAAGAGATATTATAAAGGTTGTAGGACATAAAGAGGTTCCGGGACGCCCCATCCTGTATGGCACTACAAAAACATTTTTAGAAGTTTTCGGTATAAATGACCTCTCTATGCTACCTCAGTTAAAACAATTCACAAAGCAGGATATAGAAATCTCTGAAAATAAGTTGTGAGGTAATATGTCAAGATGAAAAAATAATAAGATTTCGTAACTATTCAGCCTGCTTGCATGTTGCTTGACATGAACCTGAGATATGTGCTAGGATAATTATACCATGAATCGAGCCCTGTTGCAGCTATTATCACAAGAGGAAGTGATTGAAATCGTTCTGAACCAACCAGCACCCATGAACCATGAAGACATCCTGGCGGTTTATGAGGCTGGTCCTGAGGCGGTGATCAAGCTCATCAACACCCTGAGTGCAACCATTTTTGAACAGTTGGAGCAGATTGCTGCACTCCAGGAGCGGGTGAAAGCTTTAGAAGAGCAGCTTAACAAAAATAGTCGTAACAGCAACAA
>NDHX01000016.1 GCA_013626165.1 bacterium Unc6 | reverse complement strand
AGTCTAAAATCTATTCTGTTAGCAGGCAGGTAAAGAGGCAAGGAAAATTGTTTGACAGTTTAAGAAAGGAGAGTTAAAATAAAATGGTCTTTTGAAAAAGTAATATGTGGTTTACTGAGATTACACCTTGATGGTGTCTGTTGCTTTGTTGCCAGTCATACTGAGAAGAAGAATAATCAATTTCTCTTTCCTTCAGAAAAGATTATCTATGGCTATAGGAATAAAAGAAAGATTGAAGATGCTTTCAAACACTTAAAGTCTTTTTTAAAGATTCGGCCTTTCTGGGTAAATCTTGATGAACATGTAAAAGCGGTGTATACTGTCTGTGTTTTAACCTACTTTCTCAATCTCTATTTAGCCCGAATGAGAAGTAAACATGAGAAAACGGAGTTCCTTAATTCTAAAAAACTTTACCGACCTTTTAAAGATTGTCGGCTCATCAGGTTTAAAGATGAAAAGTTTAACCTGGTTAGAGAAAAGATTATCAATCCAGAACCTAATGACTTAAAAGTCATCCAACAACTGGGTTTTAGCCATTTTTTAGATAAGAAAAGATTTCAAAGAACAATAGCCAAAAACTGAATGTAGTTTAATATAGAAAATCAGGTCCTTACCCCGCAAGGGTTTGCGAGGTGCTTTGCGGAGGCGAGGGTATATGGAAAAACAGATATTTGCTGTTGACATCGGCAATACACATACACACTGGGCGGTGTTTAAAAGTTCAAAACAAACAATATCAGGTGAAATACTGACATCTGATTTAAGAAAAGCCCCATCTTTAATATTAAACCCCTTCCTTCGCACCCCGTCTTTCAACGCAAGATGCGGGGTGAACATCGGGCTTGTGAGTGTTGTTCCTGATCTGGCAAAAAATCTGTTTCCAAAACTAAATATATTTTGTAAAAAACATAATCTTTTCTGGTTTGGAAAAAATGCTGATATTCCTATGAAAAGTTTTTATGAAAAAGGCAAGGTAGGCATAGACAGGCTTTCTTCTTCTTATGCGGCATGGTGTATGTTTCAAAAAAGTGTTATTACAATAAATTTAGGTACTGCAATAACAATAGATGCGGTGAATAATAAAGGTATATACTTAGGCGGTGTTATAATGCCAGGATTTGAGATTATGAAAAAAAGTCTTGAAGAATGGACATCCGGAATTGGGAAAGTAAATTTTACAAAAAAGATTGAACCCATCGGAAGGTCAACAGTAAAATGCGTATCTTCGGGCATATTTTTTTCTGTTCTTTCCGGGATGTCCTGCGTAGTTTCAAAGCAAAGAAAAAAGATTGGAAAACATTCACCTGTTATTATATCAGGCGGTGATGCAGGCCTTGTTCCAAAGGGGTTTTTAAAAAACGAAAAGAGGATAAAAAACATTACACTGATTGGAATTTTTTATTCTGTTAAGAAATTATTAGAAAAAGCAAGATTTTAAGATATTATTGTGGCTATACCCTCCAAAATTCCTCAATACTGCTTTAAAAACCTTAAAATGGTGTTTTTTGACATTTGTATATGAGTGGAATAAAAGATAGAATATTTAGCAGTTGATAGCCTTAACTGCTAATAATTAGTAGTGGGGTGTGTTGTAAGGGGGGCAGGGTTTTAAGTTATGCAGAAAATTCGAAAGTCTAACACAGTGGGAGTCTTTAGAGGCTTACTATATCCAATGCAGTGGGCCCTTCAGAGACCCTCAATATCAGAATGACAGATCAAATAAAAAGGAGGTGAGAAGGTGACAATAAAACCATTGGCAGACCGTATTGTTGTAAAGGTTTTAGAGGCAGAAGATGAGACAAAGGGAGGACTTGTCCTTCCTGATACTGCAAAGGAAAAACCTCAACAGGGAAAGGTTGTAGCAATAGGTCCGGGAAGATTAACAGATAAGGGAGAGGTCCGACCCATAGATGTTAAGGTAGGAGATAAGGTTCTTTTCAGCAGGTTTTCAGGAACAGAGATAAAGGTTGACAATGAGGATGTGCTAATCCTTAAAGAGGATGATGTGCTGGCGATAATAACAAAATAAAAGGAGGAGAGAAAATGGCAGCAAAACAGATTGCATATGCTGAGGATGCAAGGCGTGCCATCCAGAGAGGGATAGACAAGCTTGCAGGTGCAGTAAATATAACCCTTGGTCCAAAGGGGAGAAATGTTGTACTGGACAAAAAGTTTGGTTCACCAACAATCACAAAAGACGGTGTCACAGTTGCAAAAGAAATAGAACTTGAAGATCCATTTGAGAACATGGGGGCTGAAATGGTAAAAGAGGTTGCAAGCAAAACCTCTGATGCAGCAGGTGATGGGACAACAACGGCGACAGTTCTTGCCCAGGCGATATATAAAGAAGGTTTAAAGAATGTTACTGCTGGCGCAAATCCGATGGCACTTAGAAGAGGCATTGAAAAAGCAGTAGAAGAGGTTGTAGAACAGTTGAAAAAGCTTTCAAAACCAATAAAAGATAAAAAAGAGATTTCACAGGTTGCAACAGTCTCGTCAAACTATGACCAGAAAATAGGAGACCTTATAGCAGAGGCAATGGATAAGGTTGGCAAGGATGGTGTTATTACAGTAGAAGAAGCAAAAGCAATGGAGACAACATTGGAAATAGTGGAGGGTATGCAGTTTGACCAGGGGTATCTCTCTCCGTATTTTGTTACGAATGCGGATAAAATGGAGTGTGTTCTTGAAGAACCGTATATCTTAATACACGAAAAAAAAATATCCTCTATGAAAGATTTGCTCCCACTTCTTGAAAAAATTGCAAAAACAGGAAAACCAGTTCTTGTTATCGCAGAAGAGGTTGAGGGCGAGGCGCTGGCAACACTTGTTGTCAACAGAATCCGTGGCACACTTTCCTGTTGCACTGTAAAAGCCCCAGGCTATGGTGATAGAAGAAAGGCTATGCTTGAAGACATTTCAATCCTTACAAGAGGAAAGGCAATCACGGAAGACCTTGGTATAAAACTTGAAAACATTACTCTTGAAGACCTTGGAAGAGCAAAGAAGGTAGTTATTGACAAAGAGAACACAACAATAGTAGAAGGTGCCGGGAAAACAGCAGACATAAATGCAAGAATTTCACAGATAAAAAAACAGATAGATGATACAGACTCTGACTATGACAAAGAAAAACTTCAAGAAAGACTTGCAAAACTTGCAGGCGGTGTTGCTGTGGTCAAGGTGGGTGCTGCAACAGAAACAGAGATGAAAGAGAAAAAAGCAAGGGTTGAAGATGCTCTTCATGCAACCCGTGCAGCGGTAGAAGAAGGAATTGTCCCGGGCGGTGGAGTTGCATTTCTTCGTTGTTTAAATGCACTTAACAAACTTTCACTTGAAGATGATGAGTCCATAGGCGTATCTATCGTAAAAAGGGCCCTTGAAGAGCCGATACGAAAGATAGTAGAAAATGCAGGGCTTGAAGGAGCGGTAATTGTAGAAAAAGTAAGGTCAGAAAAGACAAATGTTGGTTATGATGTAGTACAGGACAAACTAGTAGATATGATAGACGCCGGTGTCATAGACCCAACAAAAGTTACAAGGGTTGCACTTCAAAACGCATCTTCTGTAGCAGCGTTATTACTTACAACAGAGGCTCTGATTACAGAGATACCCGAAAAAGAAAAAACACCTCCTATGCCAGCCGGTCCACATGGCGGAGGTTATGGCGGCGGATCAGATATGTATTAAAAACAAGGTGACTGATAACAGGTAACTGGTAACAGGTGCACTGATGCTCTTAAGAGACCGGTTTTCCAGTTGCCAGTTTCCTGTTACCTTAAACGATGGAGGTGGAAATGAATTTAAAACCTTTAAGGGATAAAGTGATTATAAAAGTGTTAGAGTCTGAGGATAAATCAAAAGGCGGAATCTTTCTTCCTGACACTGCAAAAGAAAAACCTCAGGAAGGAAAAGTAATTGCGGTTGGAAGTGGAAAGGTGCTCTCAGACGGAAAAGTAGTTGCACTAGATGTAAGACCTGGCAATAAGATACTGTTCGGAAAATACAGCGGAAGTGAGGTAAAAATAGATAACGAAGAATATCTTATTATGGACGCTGATGATATTCTTGCTGTTTTAAAATAAAATATAAAATAGCATAAGATTTGTGAATGGCAAAAATGGCTCCCTCTTAATTTTAGGTGAGCCGTTTTTGTTTTACAACATTTACCTGAGATTTTCAAAATCTCAAAGAATCCAGATAACCCTGAAGTATTATCTGTGCAGAAATTCTATCTACTGAATGTTTTGCTTTTTTCCAATGAACATTTGCCTGTAAAAAAGATTTTTGTGCTTGAACCGTTGAAAGTCTTTCATCCCAAAACTCAATTGGTATCTGTACCTGTTTTTTAATAAGGTTTGCAAATTTTTTAGCCTGCTTTGCCTGTTTCCCCTGTGTTCCATCCATATGAATGGGAAGCCCCATTATTATTTTTTCTACCTTATATCTTTCTATGAGTTCTGTTATTTTTTTTATATCCTCTTCTTTGCTTATCCGTTGTATGGTTTCAAGTCCCTGCGCAGTTATACCAAGAGGGTCTGATATTGCAACCCCTATTCTTTTTTCTCCTGAATCTATCCCAAGTATTCTCATTTTTATATTACATATTCCCTGTCTAAACTTCTGTATTGTATTGCTTCACCTATGTGTGAGGGTTGAATTGTTAAACTTTCTTCAATATCGGCAATGGTTCTTGAAACCTTCAATATTCTGTCATATGCCCTTGCAGAAATTCCCAGCTCTTGTATAGCACTTTTTAACAGTGCCTTACACTGTTCATCAACCTGAACATATTTTTTTAAATGTTTTGGACGCATCTGTGCATTACAGTGTATTGATTCGTTTTCAAATCTCTGATGTTGTGTTTTCCTGGCTTGATTTACCCTTTCTCTTATGAAGGATGAGTTTTCTTCCTGTCTGTCTGAGGAAAGTTCCTGGTATTTTATAGATGGCACATCAATGTGCATATCTATCCTATCCAGCAGAGGTCCTGATATTTTTGACCTGTATTTCCGTATCTGATTAGGTGTGCAATGACACTGTCTTCTTGTATCCGTGTAGTAACCGCAAGGGCAGGGGTTCATAGCACAGACAAGCATAAATCTTGCAGGGAATTTAAGAGAGCGAACAGCTCTTGATATTATAACCTCTTCATCCTCAAGCGGCTGTCTTAAAACCTCAAGAACATTTCTTCCGAACTCCGGAAGTTCATCTAAAAAAAGAACACCATTGTGTGCAAGACTTACCTCGCCGGGTTTTGGAAATGTTCCACCGCCGACAAGTCCTGCGTCTGATATTGTATGATGTGGAGACCGGAAAGGTCTTCTTGTAACAAGGTTATTTCCGTCAGATAGCAAGCCTGCAACAGAATGTATTTTACTTGTCTGTAATATTTCCTCTAACGCCATATCAGGAAGGATTGTGGGAAGCCTTCTTGCAAGCATGGTTTTGCCTGTTCCAGGCGGTCCTATAAGAAGTATATTATGCCCGCCTGCTGCTGCAATCTCTATTGCTCTTTTTGCCTGGTACTGCCCTTTTATTTCACAGAAATCAACATCATACTGAAAAGAAGAGGATAACAATATATTGCTCATACTATTTTTACAAGACTCAATTTCTATTTCCCCATTGATAAAACTTACAACCTGTCTTAAGTTTTCTGCAGGGTAAACCGAAGTTCCGTCCACAAACGAGGCCTCAACTGCATTTGCCTTAGGCAATATAAGTCCTTTAAACCTTTGTTTTTTTAATAAAAGTGCTATGGGAAGTGCTCCTCTTACGGGTCGAACAGAACCATCAAGTCCAAGTTCACCTATAAAAATATATTCACAAAGTTTTTTCTTTTCTATCTGCTCTAATCCCGCCAGAATACCGAGTGCGATAGGAAGATCAAAACTGGGCCCTTCTTTTTTTACTCCGGCAGGCCCAAGATTTACTGTTATTTTTTTAGGAGGATATTCAAAACCTGAATTTTTAATTGCAGAGGCAACCCTTTCTTTTGCTTCTTTCACAGACTGGTCCGGAAGTCCGACTATAACAATTGCGGGAAGTCCCCTTGATACATCTACCTCAATGTTAACGAAATATGCATCTATACCAACAACCGCTGATGTATATGTTTTTGAAAGCATTTGGCCTCAATCCTAGAACCGTATTCTGTAACCCGTTGCCCGTATACCGTAAAGAAAAACGGACCACTGACTACGATATACGAACAACGGCTTTTATGGAGCGGGTGATGGGAATCGGACCCACGCAACCAGCTTGGAAGGCTGGGGCTCTACCATTGAGCTACACCCGCAAGAAAGACAGAAGATTATTTGTATTTATTATTGGTGGGCAGGGAAGGATTTGAACCTCCGTAGGCTTCGCCGGCAGATTTACAGTCTGCTGCCATTGACCACTCGGCCACCTGCCCTAAAAGAGTGACTTATTATATAAATAGAAAACATTGCTGTCAAGCCAATGAATTTGGGCATAGTAGAAATGGGGTTGTGTGGCGGGCTTTTAAGTTTAACAACAAATTTCATCAATAATGCCGTCTACGCTGTTTCTAAAAAGATTTATTAGTCATTTTGTTTGTTATATTCTTTAAAATAATTATCAATTTCTGGCTTAGAAAATATGATACCATTTATTATATTGGTTCTTTCCGAGTCATCTCTGCATGTCCATATTATTATCTTGCGGAATTAAAAATTGCAGTCTAGGATGCCTTTTGTTTTTTTTATGCCACGATTATACCTTCTATTCGGTATATTTGTCAAGTTTGGGGGATGTGTTCATTTTTATTGACAAGTTTTTTATTTGTAGATAGAATATAAGTCAATTCAAAAACTCAATATTTAGATAAAGAATACATACAAATAAAAAGTGGGTGAGAAAAATTGCGAGGAGGTATGTATAAGTGGAATATTGGTTTTGGTAATTGTTTTAGCAGTGTTTATTCTGTTTTTGGTTTTAATATTTAACAAGATTGTTGTACTTAAAAACAGGGCTGATAATGCCTGGCATCAGATAGCTGTCCAGTTAAAGAGAAGGTTGATTTAATTCCCTAACCTTGTTGAGACCGTAAAAGAATATACGGCTCATGAGAAGACAGTTTTTGAAAATGTAACTATTGCTTCAGGGCGCAATGAAAATCTCTGCCTATGATGATAGGGAAGATTCGCCTCTCTGATACCAGAGGAAAGATTGTCGAGGTCATATCAAGCCCCCATAAGCCTCAGGTAGTGAGAATTCCAGGCATCTACTGGCATGGCACGCACAAAAACTATATCCAACGAACCTTCTCTTACAGTCTATTTTAGGTAAAATTTTCGTGATAAATGTTGATAATGCTGTTAGGATAAGGACAGGACGGAGAGGGGAGGGAGCGATAAGCTGATGAAAACGATAAAGGTTTTGGAAAAGGCAAAGAAGGATAGGGTGATTTTTATAAATCTTCAATTCACTGATATGCTCGGTTGTCTGAAGGAAGTTACTGCGCCTGTGCAGAGCCTGCCTGATATTATGAAATACGGCGCGTGGTTTGACGGCTCTTCTGTTGAGGGATTTGCAAGAATTCATGAGAGCGACCTTTATCTAAAGCCAGACCCTGACACTTATGCGGTTATTCCATGGTTGAGTTCTCCCGAAGGGAATACTGCCCGGCTTATATGCGATATTTACATGCCTGACGGCAGTCCGTTTGAAGGGGATCCCAGATTTATCTTAAAAAAGACTCTAAAAATGGCAGTTGCTAAGGGATTTGAATATAATGTGGGGCCTGAACTTGAGTTTTTCCTTTTCAGGAACGGGCATGAAAAACTATTGCCCCTGGACAGCAACGGATATTTTGATCTTGCCACTGACGAGTCCCATACCATAATGAGGGAGATAACTGCTGCCCTTGAGACGTTTGGTATAGATGTTGAAACCTGTCATCACGAGGTAGCGCCCGGGCAATATGAAGTAGACTTCAGATACGGAGATGCCCTTACTACAGCTGATAGACTGCTCACATTAAGAGTCACAGTTAAGGCTATTGCCCAGAAACATGGATTAAGAGCATCTTTTATGCCGAAGCCGATTATGGGAATGGCTGGTTCAGGCATGCATGTTCATCAGAGTCTTTTCAATATAAGGACAAAGAAAAATGCATTTTATGACCTAAAAGATAAGTATAAACTTTCAAAGACAGCATATAATTTTATTGCAGGGCAATTGAATCACATCAAGGGCATGACAGCGGTCTTATGCCCAACAGTCAATTCGTATAAAAGACTTGTAACAGGATTTGAAGCCCCGGTGTACATTTCATGGGCAAGGATAAACAGGTCTTCACTTATCAGAGTTCCTCACTGGTTTGAGGATAAACCTAATTCGGCACGAATTGAGCTAAGATGTCCTGACCCTGCATGTAATCCATATCTGGCATTTGCTGCGATGCTGGCAACAGGACTTGACGGGATTAGGAAGGGTCTGAAATTATCAGAGCCTGTTGAGGAAGATTTATATAAGTTTGATGAGGAGAAACTGGCGTCAAAAAATATAGATACTCTTCCATCCTCTCTTTATGAAGCAATAAATGAATTGAAGAATAATAAGTTGATGCAGGACGTATTAGGGGAACATTTATACAAAAGGTATATCAATATAAAAACAAAGGAATGGAATGAATTCAAGACGCAGGTTACAGCGTGGGAGATTGAAAAATATTTAGATATTTAAGCATAATGCCTGAGAGGTAAACCCCGTTAGAAGAACTTCGCTTTTCTAACGGGGTAAATCGGAGGGTCGGTACCTGTGAAGATATTAAAAGACTTCCTTATCTACCTGTCAGTGGAAAGAGGGCTGTCTCAAAACACGGTTGAAGCGTATTCAAGGGACATCGGGCTGTTTCAAAAGCCTCTGACTTCAAAAAACAAAGGGCTTGACTCCTTCTCAAAAGCCGATATTTTAGATTTCCTGAATGATGTGAAGGACAAAGGATATTCAACTACCAGTATTTGCAGGTTCATATCTTCCATACGCGGCATTTGCAGATATATGCTCATAGAAAAGATTATTAAAGAAGACCCCTCGGAAAATCTTCAGACGCCCAAAAAGTGGGAAAGGCTTCCAAAGGCTTTAAATCTTGAAGACGGCGCTTTTATAGGCAGCGACACTCAGCTTGTTGCGCCTGTAAAAGTGGGGAAAGGCGCATACATAGGCGCAGGCTCTACCATTACCAAGTGCGTTCCTCCAATGTCGCTTTCAGTCAGCAGGGCAGAGCAGAGGAATATAGAGGGATGGGCACGAAAAAAATTCAAAGTTCATCCCGATTTATTCGGGACAAAGTTCAAAGTTAAGGACAGAAAGTTAAAAGTGAAAGGAGAAAATTTAGAATTTCGTATGCGGAGGTGACTTTATATGAAAATTTCCCTAAAAATAGAAATATTTAAAGAAGGTGATGTTTATGCAGCATTATCGCCTGAACTGAATATCTCTAGTTTCGGAGAGACAATTGATGAGGCAAAAGTCTCCATTAAAGAAGCAGTAGAGGCTTTTATTGAAGAATGTGAACTGATGGGAACATTAGAAGAAACATTAGAGGAGTCAGGTTTTACAAAAGTAAATGACTTGTGGATTTTGAGAAAACCAGTTGCGGAAGAAGAACTTGCACTTGCAATATAATGAGCGAAAGAAAAATTGTTCCACTTCATTATGAAACTCTGATAAGGATTTTTGAACTTGACGGATTTGTTATTAAGAGGAAGAAAGGCGACCACATTATAATGACAAAGGCTGGAATAAAGAGACCGCTTGTTATAAAAACAAGTCCAAGACTTGTTCCAGTTACACATATTCGCACAAACATGACTACCGCTAACATGACAAGAGAGCGGTTTTTTGATTTGTTAGAAAAAGCCAGGTAAAAAGTAACGGAGGGGTTAAAGTGAAACGACTATTTTTAAGCCTTTTCTTTGTCTTTGCCTTTGTAGGCATATCATTTGCACAGCAGGAGGTTGTTAATTGCTTTAATTACAAAAAAGCAGGCGATTATCAAAAGGCAATATCGTATCTTAAAAAGGCAATAGAGATTGCTGAAAGATATGGCAATTATCACGGACTTGCCCAATACTTGCTAAATCTTGGCGATACTTACAGAAGAACAAAAGATTTTATCCGGACAGAGCAAAAGAATATAGAGGGATGGGTAAAAGACAAAAGGAAGAAATAAAAAAATGACCGATTTTAAGACATATACAATTACACCAGATGAAAAACAGAAAATAATTTCTGTTATTAGAGATGCTCTTGAAACCCATGACGAAGTTCTTTTTGCCTATATCTTTGGCTCATTTGCGGATGAAAATGCGCAGTTTTTCAGGGATATAGACATCGGGGTTTATATCACAGATGATTGGTTTTCTAAAAAATATTCTTTAGATTACAGTATGAATCTTTCGTTAGAGATGGAAGGGTTATTAAAAGATTATCCGGTTGACGCGGTTGTTTTGAATGACGCTCCGCTGCCTTTAGCCTTTCGTGTTACACAAGGCATTTTGTTGTTTAATAAAAAAGAGACATTATGGACAGATTTTGTCGTTAAAACATGGTCGCTTTATCATGACCATGCCATTTCAAGCAGATATGTATTAGAGGACATCGTAACCGCATGATAGATAAGGACAGGATAGCGGCATATATATCTGAGATAAAAACCTCAATGGATACTCTTAATGCATATAAAGAGATTGATAAACAAACCTTTTTAGCGTCCCCGATCATAGTAAGGGATACTAAATACTGCTTCATTATAGCAGGACAGGCAGCCATTGACATTTGCTATCATCTGACTGCAAAACTTTTTAAAAAGGCGCCAACAGCCTACGGTAATTGTTTTGAACTTCTTGAAGAGTCAGGCTTTTTCTCTCAAGACATTATTGCAAAGATGTCGGTTATGGCAAAGTTCAGAAACTTACTTGTGCATCATTATGTGAAAGTGGATAATGAACAAGTATATGAAAAACTTAGCGAGATAGATTGTTTTGAAAAATTTTGCGATGAATTAAATAACCTTCTAAAAAAATGAAAGTGAAAGGAGATAATAGTTAAGGTGTCAGTGTTATAGTAACGGTAAAAAGAACATTACCATAATCCCCCCATCCCCCCTTTAGTAAAGGGGGGTAAGGGGGATTTGATGTCAACTTATTTAATGCCTTTACTATAGTTATCAGTGTCAGTAAAAACTATTCACTGTTCACTATTCACTATTCACTGTCTTGATATGTGCGGGATAATAGGTTATACAGGCAAAAAGAATGCGGTTTCAATAATACTTGAAGGGCTCAAGCGCCTGGAATACAGGGGCTATGATTCTGCGGGTGTCGCTTTTTTCACTGAGAAAGGCGTTGAAATCAGGAAGTGCACAGGAAAGATTAAAGACCTGTATTCTATTATAGACTCTGACAAACCGTTCAGCGCTACTGCCATAGGACACACAAGATGGGCGACTCATGGAAAACCGTCAGAAGAAAATGCGCATCCTCACAAGTCAGACGGGATAATAATTGTGCACAACGGGATAATAGAAAATTACCTGCCGCTTAAAAAGAAACTGATAGATGAAGGGTATAAATTTACCTCAGAGACCGACACAGAGGTTCTATGCCATCTGATAGAAAAATACGCGGCTGATTATCCTCTGGAAGATGCTGTCAGAAAAGCGCTTAAGGAGGTCAGGGGCGCATATGCGCTTGCAGTGATAAATGAAAAAGAACGCGGCAAAATTGTTGGGGTAAGAAAGGACAGTCCGCTTGTTGTCGGTCTTGGCGACGGAGAATTTTTCCTTGCATCAGATGTGCCTGCATTCCTCAATTATTCACGAGATGTGATATATCTTGATGATGGAGAAATGGTTGTAATGACAGGTGACGGCGTGGTTGTAACAACCCTTGACGGTGCGCCTGTTCAGAAGGAAGTCGTTTCTGTTTCATGGAGCCCTGCTATGGCTGAAAAAGGCGGTTACAAACATTTTATGCTAAAAGAGATATATGAACAGCCAAGGGCGATTGCGGATACTTTAAGGGGAAGGTTTTACCCTGAAAGCGGTCAAGTGAATATGGATGAGTTTGGCATAAAAGAGGAAGACCTTAGAAAGGCACAAAAGATTTTTATTGCTGCGTGCGGCACGTCATGGCATGCCGCCCTTGTCGGAAAATATATAATAGAGGAATTGGCAAGGGTTCCTGTAGAGGTTGATATAGCATCAGAATTCAGGTACAGGAACCCTGTGATTGGGCAAGACAGCATTCTAATAGCTATAACGCAGTCAGGAGAAACAGCAGATACGCTTGCAGCCCAGAGAGAAGCAAAGAGGCTTGGGGCAAAGACTCTGAGCATATGCAATGTTGTGGGCAGCACTGCATCAAGGGAGGCTGACGCTGTGTTCTATACTCATTCAGGGCCCGAGATAGGTGTTGCATCAACAAAGGCATTCACCACACAGATAGTAGGGCTTTATCTCTTTGCAGTGGGGCTCGGCAGGCTTAAGGGAGCTGTAAACAGTGATTCAGCCATGGGATTGCTCAGGGATCTCCTTTTTCTGCCGGGGCTGGTTGAGAAAATTCTTGCAGCGGATAATGTAATTGAACGCGTAGCAAAGGAACTGTTTAAGGCTGATGATTTTCTGTATATGGGGAGGGGGATAAATTATCCCATTGCGCTTGAAGGCGCGCTTAAACTCAAGGAAATATCTTACATTCATGCTGAGGGGTATCCAGCTGGAGAAATGAAACATGGCCCGATAGCGCTTGTTGACGAGGTTCTTCCATCTGTATTTTTAGTGCCAAGGGGTAGACTTTATGAGAAAGTTCTATCTAATATAGAAGAAGTAAGAAGCAGGGGGGGCAGGATTATAGCAGTAACTGACGAGGGCAACAAAGAGGTATGCAGCCGTTCCGATTATTGCATCTCTGTGCCTGAGACTAATTCTTTTCTGTCGGCAATTTTGATGGCAATCCCGCTGCAGCTTCTTGCATATCATATAGGAGTGCTGAGAGGATGCGATGTTGACCAGCCCAGAAATCTGGCTAAAAGTGTAACCGTTGAGTGAGATGCGTGTGCGACAAATTTGTTGGTAAAGGCACATAACTATCAATATTCCCCCTTTGGTAAAGGGGGATGAAGGGGGATTTTATGGTAGTAATTTTTCCTTAAAATCTCCCCTCGCCCCTCTTTTCCAAAGAGGGGTTTTCAAAATACCAACAAATTTGTCGCAGGCCTGAATGAGATGCGTTTATGGACACACATAGTCTGTATTTGTTAATCTAAAGAAAGAGCCGCAATGTCAAAAGAGATTTTATTGAACGACCTGAATCCCCAGCAAAAAGAAGCGGTGCTCCATGAAGGAAGTCCTCTTCTTGTGCTTGCCGGCGCCGGCAGCGGCAAGACAAGGGTCATCACTCATAAGTTTGCATATCATACAAAATCAAACAAGGTTTCTCCGCATTCAATATTTACTGTCACCTTTATAAACAGGGCCTCCGATGAGATGAATCGCAGAATAGCCCGGCTTATCGGAAAGGATATGGACGGTTCATGGATAGGCACATTCCATTCGCAGTGCAACAGGATACTCAGAAAAGAGATAAAGGCGCTCGGCTATAATAATAATTTTTTAATATACGACGCTGATGACCATTGTAATCTTATAAGGCGCATACTGAAGGAATTCAGGATATACGAGGGAGAAAAGGGGACAGGCTACTTTTTCAATGTAAAGAATGGACATAAGCAATGCCGAGAGTTGCTAGAGGATTAGCTGATAGATTTATATATCACATTACCAACAGGGGTAACGGATTGAATTGACGGGTGTGTCAAAGGCGACCGCTCAGAGGGATTTGAATTATTTGTTAAGCAAAAGGTTAATAGAAAGAAAGGGAAGAAAAAGCGGAGGAAAATATTCTTATTATGTTTTTTTACAGAAATAATTCAGGGTTCACTCAGGGTTCATGACTTATTTAACCCATATTTTGCATTTCTAATGCAAAATATGGGTTAAAAAGAAGGACACAGGAAGATAATACAATGCAGAAAATTATGTACCAAATAGGCAAAACTACTGAGGAGGAACATCTTAGACTTGATTTTCTTGATGGATTATCAAGGACTGTTGAAGAAAGGATAGAATTTGGTTTACTCCAAATTAAACTTCCAATTATTGATAATTTACCTTATCGAATATTTGACAAAATGGAAGACTATCGTCAGTGGTTAGATACTGCATTACCTAAATACTTAGGATATTATCGGGTAAAATGATTGAAAAAGTAAAAAAGATAGTTGAGACTCTTAGAAAATTTAATGTAGAATATTTATTCATTGGAAAATTTGGAGCAATCCTTTACGGTTACCCTGGTACAACCCAGGATATAGATATTTTCCCGAAAAAAGATAAAACTAACTGTGAGAATGTTCTCAAGGCATTGAAAGAATTGGGATTTGCTCTGGATAAAAATTTAGAAGATGCAATCCTTGCCGGAAAAGATTTTATTCAAATAAGAGGCGGACCATTCCCCTTAGATATAGTTTTTGCACCGGATGGGATAGAATCATATGATACTGCAAAGAACAGGAGCAAACTTGTTGAAGATTTCTTCCCTTGTGCTTCAATTGATGACATTATAGAAAGTAAAAAACGATCCGGGCGACAGAGGGATAAAGAAGAATTGCCACGCTTGGAGTTATTTCGAGAAGAACTAAAAAAGTTTTTCAGGTAAATGTAGGGCAAAGATTTTAGCATTGCAAGCAGAATAAAAAGCGGGGAGAAGATGCTTAAAGTCACTAATTGGAATCAACTTTGAACCCAAAGGGTAGGCCAAGAAAGGAGCAAGAGGTATGAAAAGTAGCCTAAAAGGAGTGCTTATGAAAAAAGCTTTAATTACAGGCATTACAGGTCAAGACGGTTCATATCTGGCTGAATTTTTATTATCAAAAGGATACGAAGTGCATGGCATTGTCAGGAGAGTAGCTCTTGAAGACTCCGAGCATAGATTGTGGCGCATAAGGCATCTTTTAGATAAAATTGTCCTGCATCCCGGGTCTATGGAGAGCTATGCAAGTATATTCAAAATAGTGGAAGAGACAAAACCTGATGAATGTTATCATTTAGCCGCTCAGAGTTTTGTGAGTTATTCTTTTGAAGATGAATTTTCTACGATTAGTACTAATATTAATGGAACGCATTTTGTGCTGTCAGCGGTTAAAGAAAAAGCTCCCAAATGTCGGTTTTATTTTGCGGCAAGTAGTGAGCAGTTCGGCCATGTCAAAGAAACTCCTCAGAATGAAAACACACCCTTCCACCCCCGTTCTCCTTATGGAATATCAAAGGTAGCCGGATTTGATTTAACGCGCAATTACCGCGAAGCCTACGGCATTTTTGCTTGTAACGGAATTCTTTTTAACCACGAATCACCACGTCGCGGTTTTGAATTTGTAACTAGAAAGATAGCCAATGCGGCTGCGAGAATTAAAATGGGATTGGCTAAAGAATTAAGATTGGGGAATTTAAAAGCAAAAAGAGATTGGGGTTTTGCCGGAGATTATGTAAAGGCAATGTGGCTTATGCTTCAGCAAAATGACCCTGATGACTACGTAATCGCTACTGGTGAAACGTATTCGGTGAAGGAATTTGTGAAATTAGCATTTAATTGTGTTGGTCTTAAGTGGCAAAACCATGTGATTATTGATAAAACTTTTTATCGACCCTCTGAAGTTTATTTACTCAGAGGTGATTTCAGTAAAGCAAGAAAAAAGTTTGGTTGGAAGCCAAAGGTAAAATTCGAGGAATTAGTTAAGATGATGGTCGAGGCTGATTTAGCCTTTTTAAAAGCAAGAAAATAATACAAACGCAATAAGTAAAATGTCATTGCGAGGCGGAGCCGAAGCAATCCCGTGAGCAAGCAATATTACGTATACATAATGACTAATAAAAGAAATACGGTTTTGTATACGGGTATTACAGGAGATTTGATAAAAAGGGTATATGAGCATAAACAAAAGATTGCAGAGGGATTTACGAAGAAGTACAATATCGATAAATTGGTTTATTACGCAGTATTTGACGATCCGGAAAATGCCATCACAAGAGAAAAACAGATAAAAGCAGGCCCGAGGAAAAACAAGATTCAGTTAATTGAAGGCATGAATCCAGGATGGAAAGACTTGTATGGTGAGATTGCCACGGGCTAAAGCCCTCGCAATGACAAGGTAAAGACATTTAATGCGTTTGTATTAGTTATCTAAAATGGAGGAATGCCATGGTTATGTTCAAAGAAAATAGAAGAAAAAAAGGAGAAAAGGGGACAGGCTACTTTTTTAATGTAAAGGATAGACATAAGCAATGCCGAGAGTTGTTAGAGGATTAGCTGATAGATTTATATATCACATTACCAACAGGGGTAACGGAAAGCAGGAAGTTTTTCACAAGGACAAGGATTATGAGGCATTCATAGAGATTATGAAGGAAGCAAAGGCAAGACAT
>NDHX01000015.1 GCA_013626165.1 bacterium Unc6 | reverse complement strand
TTTAAACCGTCAAACAATTTTCCTTGCCTTTTTAACTGCCTGCTAACAGAATAGATTTTAGTCTTTTCTTTAATAAATAATAGCCGAAGGCTGAAAGAAACAGTAATCACCATAGAAAGAATAAGATAGGCTATTTTATACAATTACACCCTCATTTATAGTAGAATAAGTCTTAATAAGAAGGTGATTAGAAGGGTCTACAGCCTAAGAAAATATTCTAAAAGTGAAGTGACACAAAAAAGGTTAAAGATAATAAAATTTTATAAGCGATATAGGGAAAAAGCAACAAAAGAGGTACTTGGAGCTGATAGGAAAGCAATAAAGGCGGAGGAGCCAAAAGCCCCCTGTGAAGGCAGATCCTGGCCGATGTTCTGGATCAAAAGACTGTGACTATTAATGTGGAGGAGGGCCCGGCCTTCGGGGCCGCTCTTCTGGCCGGAGTAGAAAGCGGAATTTTCGGCGGCGTGGAAGAGGAAGTAGAGGCAAGCATCTATGAGATTGGGAAGACAATACCTCAAAGAGACAGTGCCAGAATCTACGAGCAGTTCTACCAGATTTATCGTCCTTTCTATCCTGTTCTTAAGAACACTCTTCGACAACTAGGAGAGACGCAAAATATTAGACAAAGTAAAGTCAAGAATGAAACCTGAGATTGCTGAAAAAGGGTAACGATTCGGGATTTTTTCTCTCTGAAAGGTAATTATAAAATGGTCAAGGAAATCTTCAAAAAATCTCGGGAAAATCGCTTGACAGTGGGAGTGATATAATATGAACTAAGATTTTGGAAAAACTAAACTGTCACCACAGAAGATATCAAGTATTATAAAATTTGATAATTGTATTAAAAGATGGCAAATTATTGAAACAGGGACACACAGAAAACTTGTGAGCACTCGGAGGAGGATATTATGCAAAAAGATATATTGAACAATTAAGAACAACGGCTATTACAGGTTCTTAAATGTCTATTCACCAATAAGATTTAGTATTTCCTTTGTTTTCTCTTCAACAAGTTCTTTTTCTCTTTTTGCTTCTACATTCAGCCTTATAAGAGGCTCTGTATTTGATTTTCTCAAGTTAAATCTCCATCCTGTTTTCTTGTCTTTTAAAAATTCCATAGAAAGCCCGTCTGTAAAATCTACATCGGAAGCAATATTCTTAAAATGATTGTAGACATTATCCATTATCTTATCTGGGTTTTCAACCTTTTTATTTATCTCTCCGCTGCAGGGAAACATATGCTGTCTTTCTAAAATTGCTTCTGCAAGTGAACATTTTTTAAGAGAAAGTATATCAAGCATCACAAGCAATGGAATCATCCCGGAGTCACAAAACTTAAAATCCCTGAAATAGTGGTGTGCCGACATCTCGCCGCCGTATACCGCATCTTCTTTTCTCATTCTCTGTTTAAAAAAAGCATGCCCTGTCTTATTCTGTAAGGGTATGCCCCCCATTTTTTTTACAATATCTATAGTATTCCATATAAGTCTGGGGTCATATATAATTTTCCCCCCAGGATTTTTTCTTAAAAACCTTTCCGCAATAAGCCCGACTATATAATATCCCTCTATAAAATTTCCGTTTTCATCAAAGAAAAAACACCTGTCATTGTCTCCATCCCAGGCAACACCAAAATCTGCTCCTTTTTTAATAATCTCCTCAGATGTTGTTTTTCTATTTTCCATCAATAAAGGGTTTGGAACACCATCAGGAAAATTCCCATTCGGTTCTTCCTGGATAGATGTTATTTGAACAGGCAATTGTTTTTTTAAGTATTTTAAAATAATACCAGCGCAACCGTTTCCAGGGTTTGCAACAATCTTAAATTTTTTAATACTGCTTTCTTCTAAGAACTGAAAAAGTTTTTTCAAATACAACTCTGTAGGGTCAAACTTCATCGTTTGCCCCTTCTTAACAGAATATTTAAGATTGCCGCTTATGAGCCTTTCTTCTATATTTTTAAGTCCTGTGTCAGATACCACCGGAACAGCATCTTTTAGGACAATTTTCATTCCATTATATTCTTTAGGATTATGACTTGCGGTTACCATAATCCCACCATCAATATCCGGTAGTGTAGATGTAAAATATACAACCTCTGTTCCGCATAACCCTATATCAAGAGTATCCACGCCGCCGTCATTTAATCCTTTTATCAAAGCCTTTGAAATTGCTGGACTTGAAAACCTAACATCTCTTCCCACCGCAATCCTTTTAACAGGGCCACCTGTGTTAAACTCATTTGCATATGCAACACCAATCTTGTATGCTACATCTTCGCTAATCTGCTCTGGAAACTTTCCTCTTATATCATATGGAGTAAAACAGGTTTTAAAAATATCTTTTTCCATCAGTTTAATATCAAGGCTGAATTGATTTAAATCTCATCTTTATATATCTCTTAAGAAGTGCACACAACAAAACCCTTTTCTGTTTTTTACTATCTTTTACACTTCACATATCTGATGCTGCATATCTTCTGTATCTAATAGGACAACAGTTGACTTTTCATATAACCATCCGCCACATTCGCCAGGGTTTATTATAAGAGTGTTATCCTGTTTTTCCACCACAAGGTTATGTGTATGGCCACAAATTATGATATCATATCCAGAAAACCGTTGTGATATTTCAGCAATATTATGTCCAAGAAGAATTCTTTTATTGTCTACAAGTATTTCCCATGGTCCTTGTTTTATTTTTCCCTTTGACTTCTCCATAAGCCCTGTTTTTTCACCATTATTATTCCCGAACACACCATACCACTCAATACTGCTTTCAATTATTGGAACAAGCGAAAAAGGTGCAATAAAATCTCCTGCATGTAAAATAAGTCCCACACTTTTTTCTTTAAAAATCTTTACTGCACTTTTTATTTTCGGGATATTATCATGTGTATCGGAAATTATTCCTATTTTCACTTCAGGTTCCACCTTTCCATTTCTTTAATAAATTGATAATTTGTAACTTCAAATCTTATGGGGGTTACTGATATATATCCGTTTTTTATTGCATAAGTGTCATCATCCTGTGTTTCTTCAAACTCTATCATTTCACCAGCAAGCCAGTAGTATATCTTTCCTCGAGGGTCTGTCCTTTTATCAAAGGTTTCAACATACCTTGACTTGCCCTGTTTTGTTATTCGAACACCTTTTATCATTTTTTTATTTATGGCAGGAACATTTATATTAAATATTGTACCTTTCGGAGGTTTGTTTTTCACAACAACCTTTACAAACCTTCTTATAAATTCCGCACCCACAAAAAAGTCTTTGCTCTGATAACTTACAAGCGAGACTGCAACAGATGGGATACCAAGTATCGCAGACTCTGTTGCAGCAGATACGGTTCCCGAATATATTATATCCATTGCAAGGTTTGGCCCCTGGTTTATCCCCGACACAATCACATCGGGCTTGTGTTTTAGAAGAGCTCTTACTGCTATTTTTACACAGTCTGCGGGAGTTCCCTGGACAGCATATCCTGAAATATTGCCGTTAAGTTTTCTTACCCTTAATGGGTTTGATATGCTTATGGCATGTCCTACCGCACTTTGTTCTGATTCAGGAGCAACAACAATAACCTGAAAATCTTTTTTTAAACTCTTATATGCAGCCATTATTCCTGGAGCATTTATACCATCGTCATTAGTCAGTAATACCCTGTCCATACTGATATATAGTAAACCAAATAAATCCTTATTTCAAGATTGATATTTCCAGTGTATTGTTTTATAATACTGTATATGCAGAAGTTTTGTTTGTTTATTTTGTTTATCCTGTTGCTTATGCCTTCTCCGTTGTTTGCACCTGTTCTTATTGAATCCAAAGATAACAACATTCTCTATTCTCTTGAATGGGAAAAGGCGCGCCTTCCAGTGAGAGATAAAACGGAAAGATTTAAGATCAGACTTGAAAAAATGAAAAGGGCTGATATGCAAATACTCCGTCTAACTCTACAAAATATAAAAGAAGAAAGACTGTTTCTGTACATATGGCAGGTTGAGGATGTTCCGCAAGGTTCTATCTTGTGGGATGGTTTGCAGATGCACATAGTCAATGGCAAGGATATATACTCCGATGATATTAAGGGCAGATTTCCCTTGTCCTGTGTCTGGTCTAAAGAAAGTGGCATTGCAGTCGGTATACTGCCACACCAGAGATTTTCATCTTTTCTAACAAGAAAAAAGGGGAATAAATTTTATTTTGGTATAAGGCTTTCAATAGAGCCAAAAACAACAGAGGTTATACAATTTGTAAGGTATTTCTTCCCTGCAGACCTCGGATATTTAAGGGCATTAGACTTTTATTATAATTTTTTCCCTGAGATTTTTACCACTTCAAAATCTATGGAATATGCAAATCTGCATGCTTTTGCAGATAAGTTTTTTTCCATCCAGGAGTACGAAGAAACCAAAAATACTTTTAAGTCACTTCTGGCAGACAATATTGATGGTTTTTTATACCAGTATTCAGAGCCTGAAAAACACAGGGGTGAAGCCCTTGAAAAAATATACGGGAAGTCCTTTGACGCAGAGGGTTCTTATGTTATGTCTGATGTGAGGGTTTCTCTTTTTTTTGATTTTTTAAGAAGACTTAAAAAGAACAAACAAACAGTGACACTGAATACGCAACTATTATCAACAAACAAGGTTCCATCATACCTTATCCCTTTTTATTCTGATGGTATTGTATTCAGGGGGCATTTTTATAAAAATATAAAAGACTATGAAGAAAAGTTAAGGAAGACGAGGCTTCTTCTCGGTAGTAAGCCCATTACATTAAATATCCCAGCCGAAGAAGATGATATAGGAGAATATGTAAGGTGGGAGATTATGGACCCAGAAGATATAATTGCGTTATTTAGGGCAATAGAAAACAATATGCTTGAAATGTGTTTTAAGTGGGGTGCTATTCCTGATGAGGATTTTGCATCTGGAAGAATGAAAACCTTGAGGTATCTGCCTGTGCTTGAATATATTGTCCACTCAGGATGGCAGGCTATCCCTGCAATAAGTATAGACAAAAATTACAAACAAGAAGCATCGGCTGGTCAGAAAAAAATATGGTTTTCAAGATATGGCAGGGATATTGATACAACACTGTGTGTGGGCTGGATAAAAGACAGAAAATCCTTACAAGTTCAAAATATTGATATAGGGGTATATGATTATGTGTTTGCTGATATATTTTCAAAACAAACAAAAAATATCGTTGAAAATAGTAAAACAGGTATATCTTTTCCCATATCAACAGAACATATTTTACCGGAACAAATAAAAAAAGAACAGATTTCTGTTATTAAACCCATACTGGGATTTCCCCGAGGAACAAATGTAATCGCAAGTGTTGATATAAGTGTTCAAGAAGAATCCGGTTTCTTTTCAGTTGTGGCAGATATAACCTGTTCAATCCAGATACGGGAAACTACACGGGCTGTGGTTGGAAAAATGTTTGGCGCAAGTGATATAAGTGTTTTTATAGACAATAAAAAATTACCAAAAACTAATATAAGCATCGGGGACAGAAAAGAGGTGTCTTTTATACTGGAACCAAAAAAGACACATATGATAAGGATTATATGGAAAAATGTGCCTGTTTTTGAAAAAAAACAAGGAATGGAACAGATACAGACACAAAACATAAAAAATCAACAGACATATCTGATGCTAAAAAAAGCCGGGCTAACTGAGAAGCCCTTGTTGCAGGAAGTTTTGCCATAAGGCACAGAGGGATAATGAGATTTGGTTTGATTTTAATAATATTTTTTATAGCCCGCAGTCTACATAGTGGTATTGATATTAGGATTGAAAAAGACAATGATATTCTGATGTGGCATATATCAAACCCGTATATCACTTGCGTAATTACTCCAAATGAAAACGGAAGGATTATCAAATTAGGAACATATGTGGATTCAATTCTGCGCCTGCCTGTTATAGAGAAAAAAAAGATATTTGAAGATTTGCCTTTTGAGATGTTTAATGTCCTCCCGGGCGGATACGAGGATAGATTTTTAAGTATTGATAATCCTGTAAAAGGGATTTTTTATGAGGGGGAAATTATAAAAAAGGGTGATGAATTCAGGGGCGTTGTTTCTTCTGATTTTCAAGGCCATTCTTTAAAAAGATGGATGGGATTAAAAAAAGATGAGGCATTTCTTGATATATCTGTCCTGATAAAAAACACAAGTGAACAAAATCTAGTATACACACCAACACTGTTTCTAAAACCCGGAGGTAAGTTTTATTTACAGGATAAATGGTGGGGATACCAAAAAGATTCTGTTTTTATAGGTGGAGAAGTAACAGACGGTCTTAAAGTAAACTACGAAGCCGATAAGGATGCAAGTATTATCAGGCTCTCTTATCTTTTTGAAAAACAAGCCACAGAACAGATAAGATTTCCTTTATTTGTAATGAACTGCAAAAATTCGTCAGAGGTCTTGTATATCTCAAAAAGTATTGCTGTTTTTTTAGAAAGAAATAATAAACAAACAACATTTCATTTTTTAAGCCCATCAACTATTAAAGAATGCAGACTATCTTTTTCATATAAAAACAAAAGTACTGCTATTTATGTCTCTATTTATCTTCCAATCCTCAGTCCTGATAAGGGAACAGATATAACTATTCCAGTCTCAGTTGGTCATCTGCCTGACGGTGATACAGATACAGGGACAGGGGCTGGACAAGAAGAATATATCGGCGTAAAACTTACAGACAATGATGGCAATATAATAGAAGAAATAAAAATAAGAATAGAACAAAAACTTAAAAACCGTGCAACAGGTCCTTGTGATTTCCAAAAAGTAGGTGGATGAAAATATATTGGAATATAGATAGAATTAAAAAACCTCTACAAAATTGTGCTGTTGCAATAGGTGTGTTTGATGGTGTGCACAGGGGACATCAGAAAATACTAAAAACGGTCATAAAACAGGCACAGATGCTTAAAAAGCAATCTGTCGTATTAACATTCTACCCTCACCCCGATACCATTATACATATGACTAAACATATTTCACCACTTCTTACCTCGTTAGAACACAGAATAAGGCTTTTTGCAAAATACAACATTGATACAGTTATTATACTGAAATTTACTGAAAAACTTTGTAATAAAAAAGCAGAAGATTTTATAAGAGATATTTTTAATAATAAAATTAAAGCCAAAATAGTTGTTGTGGGGACAGACTGGAAATTCGGTAAAAATACAAAAGGAGATATAAAAACTTTAAAAAGATTTGGAAAAAAATTAAATTTTGATGTTATTGGTATAAAACCTGTTAAGGTTTGCGGGGAAAACTGTAGAAGTTCTGCTATAAGGAACCTTATAAAATCAGGTTTCTTGAAAAAAGCAGACTCTCTTCTTGGTAGAAGGTTTTCAATTATGGGAGATGTAGGGCACAGGTATGGCATGGGGAAAAAATTGGGCTTCCCAACCGCAAACATAAATATTCATAATGAGATTTTACCGCCACAGGGTGTATATAGTGCTATGGTAAGGTGCATGCCGGAAATAAAAAAGTCATCTAATAAATATTACAATCTGCCAATATACAAGACTCAGAGCAGGGCATTTTATGCGGTTTTAAGTATCGGAACAAGACCAACCTTTGCCAAATCCAAAAAAATAGAGGTTGAGGCACATATATTTAATATTAAAAAAAAATTATATGGTAAAACAATTGAGATTATTCCGATTGATTTTATAAGAAAACAAAAAAAATATAAAAACGAGAAGGCGCTTATAAAGGCAATATCAAAGGATGTAGAAATTGTCAAAAAAATAAGTGCAGGAGTTTATTAAAGAAAGTGAAATATGAGCACTCATATGGCGGTGTGATATATAAAAATGGCGGTGATATCCATTTTATCCTGGTATGAAGGATTTCAAGAAAAAAGATGTATGGTGCCTGCCAAAAGGAAAACCCGAAAAAGAAGAAACCCCTGAACAGTCTGCTTTAAGAGAAGTGAAAGAGGAAACGGGTCTTTCCTTATAATAGAGAAAAAAGTAGACACAATAGAATACTGGTTTTTTAATACAGATAAACAGAAATACCTTAAAAAAGTTATATTTTTTCTTATAAAACGGACAGGCGGCAATACAAAGCAACATGACAGAAAACCAAAAGATATAAAATATTTTAAATTTAATGAGGCGATTAAAATTATGTTCTAGCCAGCAGAAAAAGAAGCCATTAAAAAGCCGTCTTACTGATAAGTGGAAACTAAATGAGAAATCAATTACTTATAATTATACCTCTGGTTCTGGGTATGTTTTTCACCGGCTGTTCAAAACAAAATGCATATCTTGGGCTTATTGTCCCTATACCAGGAGAGGCAGGTATATCTATCAGAAATGGTGTATTGCTTGCAGTTGAAGAGGCTAATTATTCCGGCAACATCAGAGGACGAAAGATAAATATTATCCTTAAAAATGAACACTCTGATACAAAAGAATTTGAGGATATAATAGAATATTTTGATAAAAAAGAAGTTTTTTCCATCATAGGCGGGCTACATTTAATTTCTCCTCAATTGGATCTCATAGATAGAAGAAACATCCCCTGTATTACTTTTACAAAAACTCCTTTAACACATCAGGGATCGGGTAGAATGATTTTTAGAATATTTAATTCAGACGCACTGCAAGCTGCAAAACTCGCCGAATTAGGATGTAAAGCCCTTTCTTTGAAATCCTATATATCAGTGATCCCCGTCGTTACTCGCACACACCCGTCTACAATATATGAGGCAAAAAGATTTGCTGAGGAGTTTTCCTCAGCTGTTCAGGTCTGGGGCTCAAAGATGATTTCTGTCCGAAAAATAAATGTGGATGAAGATTTTCAAAAATATATTCCCGTCTTAAAACAGGCAGAGTGTATTGTTTTATTAGGTTCTGTTTATGAATCCTCAATATTCTGCCAAAAGATAAAAAATCTTAATATACCGATACTTACATGGGACAGGCTACACAATAATAAATTTATATATAACGGCGGTGAAAATGTAAATGGTATAAAATTTATCGGGACATCATATCAACAGACACCGTCTGGTACAGATTTTATCAAAAGATATAATAATAGGTTTTCTGAACCGCCAAACCAGTATGCCATAGCAGGATATGAAAGTGCAAAAATTATTCTTGAGGCTGCAAAAAAATCTAATTTTGAAAGGCAAAAAATTGCAAGTGTAATCTCAGGTGCAAAAGAACTTAAAGGTGTATCAGGAACTATAACATTTGATAGCAGCGGTTCTATAATAAGAGATATGACAATCATAAAAATTAAAGATGGAGAGTTTCTGTCCCTGTGAGGATAAAAAGTGAAGGTATACAGCATAAAAACAAAGATTATACTAATTTTTTTGGTCATCTCGCTTTTACCTGTTACCATCCTCGGTTGTTTTGCATTTTATAGATTAAGGGTACAGGAAAAAAAAAGATGGGGAGATACATATAAACTTCTTGCATCAAACATAGCTGAAAAAACAGAAATCTACATTTCAAGTGCCGGTAAAACATTGCGGGCATTGTCAAAACTCATCTATGAAAAACATACACTTATTGATGAAAAAGAACTGGCTGATACATTCAGACAAAGGTATCCTGTATTTGAATCTATTGTGCTTTTAGATAGGCACGGCATTATAAGAGCCTATTCAGGAGAAGAAAAGTTCGAAGAAGGTTTTGACTTTTCTTACCAACCCTATTTCCGGAATATAAAAACACTTTCTTCAAAAAAAATCTACAACTCTATAAGCAAGCCTTTTACCTCAAATATTTCAAAAGAACAGGTACTGATAATTACATCTGCAATAATTGACGAGAATGAAAACTTACAAGCTGTTTTGTCTGGAACATTAAGCCTATCTGAAATAAACAGAATAGCAAAAGAATCTGCAACCATAGACAGGTTTGCCTTTATCATTGACAATAATGGGACAATAATGGCACATCCTGAAAATAGTTTTGTTATTGAACAACATAACTGGAAAAACATCCCTGCCATTAACCATATATTGCAAGGACAAAAAAGGGAACAACAAAAAGGAATAGCAGAGTTCACAATTTCAGGGAAAAAACAACTCAGCGGGTATGCTCCGATATACATATCAAATGAGATTGTATGGTGGGTTTTTGTATCAAGTCCTCTTGACACTATATACCTGCCGATTACCTTACTAAAAATGCCGTTCACTGTTGTTGCTCTATTAAGTCTGTTTGTGGGATTATTGTTTGCAGGTATTGTTTCAAATAAAATTGAAAACGGTATGAATATTTTTTCAACAGGTATAGAAAATTTGTCAAAGGGGAATCTTGATACCCCTATAAGAACAGTTGCCACAGATACCCAAACAAACCAAATCTTTAAAAAATTCAACCATATGGTTGAGGCACTTAAAAAATATATAAACGATATAAAAGAAACAACTGCAAAAACAAGTTCCGTTGAAAATGAAATTGAGATAGCACAGCATATTAAAATAAGCGCCCTTCCAGGTATAAGTATGATCACAGCATCAGCAGAAACATCAGGGCTATGTATAATACCTGAACAGACCTCTGGTTTTAAAGAACTTTATGACTATTTCAAAATACAGGACCAAGCAAACCCTGAACAGGAAAACCTGTGCATTGTTTTTGTTGATATAATGGATAATAAAAAACGAACAGTAGACATATCCACTTCCCTTGTTGATATAAAAGAAAAAATAAGAATAATAGCAAATTATGAAAGCTCGCCTTCTGCTATTATTAGAAACCTACAAAGATTTACAACAGGCAATGTAAAACTGTTTTTGGGAATCTACAACCCTGACAACAACCTCTTCACATATACAAATGCAGGGTTTCAGGGTGCAATACTTGCAAGCAAACTATCCATTAAAAAATTATCGCCTAACTGTCCTCCTCTTGGTAAAAAAATTGAAGCACCAGCAGGAGAAAATACAATTCTTCTTTCAAAATCAGATGTAATTGTACTTTACAACGAAGACCTGGTAAACATAAAAAATGAAAAAGAAGAGCCATTAGAAGAAGCGCAACTAAAATCACTTATTGAATACGGAAGGACAATGCCGCTATCGGGACTGTTTGATATCATACAAAAACAGGTATCAATATTTTCAGGAAAAAAAGAAAATGCAATAACAATATCAGGAATGAAGATAAAATAGGGCTTACTGAAAAATGCTAAAAATTTGGATGACAGATATAAATTTGGCTCAATGCGCGAAAGTGTGGGTAAGTAGAGATACATAAAAAGGCAAGAAGTATATATATTTATTCCCCTTTTTAGAAAAAGGGGTGTCTGCGTTAGCAGACGGGGTATTCAATATCTCCGTAGGCTTTGTAGGTATTCCTTTTAGAGAAAGGGATTAAATACCCCGTCAGACCTTTGGTCTGCCACCCCTTTTATCAAAAGGGGAATTTATATTACCCATAGTTTATTACATTGAACCATAAATTTTTCAGTAAGCCTTAAAATAAAGAAAAGGAGTATATGAATGACACAAAATATATCTGCATAATTATGGCAGGAGGAAGCGGAGAAAGATTTTGGCCATTATCAAGAATAAAAAAGCCAAAACAACTTTTAGACCTTTCAGGCGGAAAAAAGATATTATTAGAACAAACCATAGAAAGGTTTAGTGGTATAATCCCGAAAGAAGATACTTTTGTAATAACCTCAAAACAACTGTCCAAACCCCTGTCTCGTATACTGGTGGACTTAAAAATTCCTCACCGAAATATACTTGCAGAACCGTATAAAAGAAATACCACCGGATGTCTTATATATGCATCAGCACTCGCATTAGCAAGATATAAGGACTCTGAAAAAATAGTTATTGGTGCATTTCCATCAGACCATATCATTGTAGGTCAAAAAAATTTCATCAACACAATAAAAACCGCATATGAGGTGGCGGAAAGATACCCAATAATTACTACCATCGGTATTTTACCCCATAGACCTGAAACAGGATATGGATACATAGAGATACCAAAAAATTCGGTTCCTTTTGTTATGCCTGCTCAGGCGGTTGGGGGTAAAAATTTAAGGTCTAAAAAAGAGAGTATATACTGGGTTGTAAAATTCAGGGAAAAGCCATCTAAAATACAAGCAAAAAGATTTATAAGGTCGGGAAGATTTTTCTGGAATAGCGGAATGTTTTTTTTCAGTGTAAAAACTTTTCTTACGGAATTAGAATGGGCAAGCCCGGCACTGCACAAAATGACACTGAAAATAGCAGATGTAATACTTAAAAACAACACAAGACTTTTTAAAGAACTCTTTTACAAAATTGCCGATATTTCAATAGACTACTCACTGCTTGAAAAAGCAAGACATATAATGATGGTTAAAGGTAATTTTGGATGGAATGACTTGGGCGCCTGGGATGTAATTGAGGACCTGCATAGATTGACAAAGAACAGGAACATTAATGTTGGAAACAATATATTGATAGATGTCCAAAACAGCATTATATATAATGAACCGGGGCAAGAAAAGATGGCTGTATGTGCCATAGGACTGAAAAACACCGCAATTGTTGTATGCAAGGATGCCGTACTTGTTGTGCCTAAAAACAGGGCACAGGATGTAGGGCTTGCCGTAAAAGAAATGAAAAAAAAGGGGTTTAAACAGGTTTAAATACACTGGTGTTCTGGTGCTCTGGTGCTCTGGTGCCCTGGTGCCGAGAGATATTATCTGGAGGTAATCAGAGTGGTCAAGTTCACTTCCCGGGGAGTGCCCCTTTCCATCCAGGAAACAGTGACCGTTACATTCTTATAGTCAATTATTCCATCTCTATCTTCATCTATTCCGGCCACAACTGTCAGACGAGTGGCGGTAAAACCTCTCCCCAGTGCCAGCCCGCTTTCACTCTCATTGACAAGACCGGAAAATCCTCGGACTCTGGACACTTCTATCTTCTCTTCTGCTAATTCCAGTGCTAACCGTTCACGTTTGCTTACCCTGATCTGAGATGGCCCGTGAATAAAAAAGAAAGCACCCCCTATTATCACTATGGCTAAAATAAGGATGCTGAGCATGACCTCTATGAGTGTAAAGGCTTTTTTCAAGACAATCCCTCTCTGTGCTCGGGACGGAGCACCAGTGCACCAGAGCACCAGTGCACCAGTGCACCAGTGCACCAGTGCACCAGAGCACTGGTGTTCTGATTAAGGACCAGTGGTCACTCCCGCATGATTCATGGTAAGAGTAATATCGGCTATCCGGGCCCTTCCAGGAGCGCCAGTAGCGGCAACTCCGCTAGCGGTAGCGGTAAAAACAGCTGCATCTCCTGTTCCTGAGGCAGTAACCGAAAAGGCCGCGTTACGCCAGTAGTGGTTGTCTGCAGTATCCAGACCCAGCAGAGTGGCAATACCTCCGGCTCTGTCACCGGTACCGGCAGTAACCGCAAGATAAGTATTAAACTCAGCCTTATAAAGCCGCTGGGCGCTACGGATGGCTCCTAAGGTAGCAAATCCTTCTGCCGAGTAGGCTCTTCTCATATTGGCTCTATAGATGGGCACGGCCGAGACGGCCAAGATACCCACAATGATAACCACTATCATCAACTCTACCAGTGTAAAACCGCCTTTTTCTTTTATTCTCTTCAGGTTCATTTTTCTTCACCTCCTTTCATGGATAGAGCCTGCTCAACAACTGACAGAGCCCTGAAAATCAAGGCACTGTGAGTTATTGAACAGCCTCTATTAAATTTTAGTTCATTTTACTACTATTTTATAATGTGCACAAATGTGTAATTTGGACCTTCCGGGTCAAT
The DNA here is from genome assembly GCA_013626165.1 of bacterium Unc6. Taxonomy (NCBI): domain Bacteria; kingdom Pseudomonadati; phylum Candidatus Omnitrophota; genus Candidatus Velesiimonas; species Candidatus Velesiimonas alkalicola. The sequence continues at coordinate 5,214 of NDHX01000015.1, read as the reverse complement.
AAAGACATTAACCTGTACAAGTTCTTCCATCTTTCTGTCCTAGTACAGAGAATCGGTTAAAAAGACCCGAAAAGTCCGTGATAAATGGGGTCAACTCTATTTTCTCTAAAAAACCAATGTAGTATTATTAAAAAAAGAAAATAGAGTTGACCCCATTTATCCTCACAGTAAGTTTCCTACCTCCTGACGTAAATCTTGAAGTTTTTTGTGGCTTTTGTGGTTTAGATATCCCAACTTTAAAGAGAAATCTAAAAGATATTCTGTTTCAGCCAGGGAGCCTAATGCCATGTTTATAAACTGCCTTAATTCTTTCTTGCCTTGTCTTCCATAACCTTCAACAATATTTGTAGGCACGGATAAAACCGCTCTTCTTAGTTGAGAAGTAATTCCATAAATCTCTTCTTTAGAAAAAGACTTGGTATCTAAATAAACTTGATAGGCTAATTCATCAGCTTTCTGCCAAACAATCAACTTTTTATACCCTTTCTCTGCCACTTTTACTCCCTATCTTTCCCTGGTGCTCTGGTGCTCTACTTTACCGCTCCTGCTATCCTGAATATGGGCAGATAGATAGCCAGAACGGTTACACCTACAATTGCTCCAAGTATAACAATAAGAAGAGGTTCAATGATGGCGCTCATAGAGGTAATGGCTGACTCTACCTCATCCTGGTAGGCCTTGTGAACTCTGTCTAACATCTCCTCCATCTTTCCCGTCTCCTCGCCCACCATCACCATACGCACCATCATTCGGGGAAAAATGACATTCTTAGCCAGCCCCTCCGAGACCATACCCCCCTTGACCAACCCCCGATGCACTGCTTCAATGGCTCTGGTGAGAAAAAGATTCCCCGAGGTGTGCCCGGCAATCTCCAGAGAAGTAAGAATCGGAATTCCTCCTCTTTGCAGTGTGCTTAAGGTCTGGCTGAAGCGACCTAATGCTACTTGCTGTAAGAATTTCCCCACAAAGGGTATCTTTAATTTAAGATAGTCCAAATTATAATGTCCAGCAGAAGTGCGGCTGTAGGCGACAAAAAAGATAATAATAAGAACAACTATTCCACACCCCCAGATGATATTGCCTACTAAAAAGGAACTGATTCCAAGGACTATCCGGGTAAAGAGGGGCAAATCTACACCCATCTCGGCAAATATGGCCTGAAAGCGGGGAAGGAGAAAGAAGGTGACGAAGGCTGTTGCCCCGAGAAAGAAGAAGCCGATAAAGATAGGATAACTGGTAGCCGATTTTATCTTGCGACGCAGGGCCAGCTCGTTCTCTAAATAAGTAGAAAGGTCACTTAAAACCCCATCTAAGTTGCCACTTTCCTCCCCGGCACTAATCATAGAGATAGTTAAAGAAGAGAACACCTTCTGGTGTTTACTTAGTGCCCTGGAAAAGGAATCCCCACGAGAAATATCCTTCTTCACCTCTTGCAAAATTCTCTGCAAGGCAATATTTCCTACCCCCTCGCTTAGGTCATCAACAGCATCAGCAAGACTTACTCCCGCACCCAACATCGTGGATAACTGGCGAAAAAAGGCGGCGATATCCCCTGCTCGCAGGCGACCCCCTTTTTGCTCCCCTTTTCTTTCCTTAAAAATAGTTCTGGCAGAGACAGGAGTAATAGAAAGAGGAATAAGCCCCCGTCTGCGCAGAGAAGAGATGACCTCTCCGACAGAAGCCATATCCACTACTTCATGAAAATTTCCCCCGGAAGTATCCTTGGCAATGTAAGAAAACCTGGGCATTTTTAGGCCCTTCCTTCTTTAAGCAAAGCCTTTAATTCCTTGGGCGTAGAACTGTGTTTAAACATAATCTCTTCCTCTATCTGCCCTTCAAGATAAAGCCGGTGCAGGGAAGAGTTCATAGTGTGCATAGACTCTCCTCCTCCTAACTGAATCTGTGTATAAATTTGATTATACTTTCCCTCGCGGATAAGGTTCTGAATACCCGGGGTGCTTAACATCATTTCTGTAGCCAGGACCCGCCCTGCTTTTCCCTTCCGAGGAATAAGTTGCTGGACTATAATTGCCCGCAGTGTAAGTGAAAGGCTAACCCGAATCTCATTCTGTTCGGAGGCAGGAAACATATCCACTATCCGGCTCATCACCTGAACCACCTCCCCGCTGTGCACAGTGGAAATGACAAGGTGTCCCGTTTCGGCAATGCGAAGAGCCGCTCGCGCTGTTTCCGGATCCCGAATCTCCCCAATAAGAATCACATTTGGGTCCTGGCGCAAAACATGTCGCAGGGCCCGGGCAAAAGAGGTGGTATCTGAGCCGATCTCCCGCTGTGCAACGGTGCTTTTCTTATGATGATAAAGATACTCAATGGGGTCCTCAATAGAGATAATATGAACCGAGCGCTCCTGGTTGATATACTCAATAATAGAAGCCATGGTGGTTGTCTTTCCGCTTCCGGTAGGACCGCTTACCAGAATCAACCCATATGGCAAGACTGCCAGATGTGCCATAGTCTTCTCCGGGAGCCCCAACTCCTTAAAAGAAGGAATGGAATAGGGAAGAGCCCGAATAGAGGCTCCCACAGAACCCCGCTGAAAATAAAGATTTATCCGAAAACGACCCAGGCCGGAAACTCCATATGAGAGGTCTATTTCCTTTTCTTGTTCAAAGGTCTTCCTCTCGGTATCATTTAGAAGTTCATAGGCCAACCGCTGGCAGTCATCGGGGGTCAGAAGTTCTAACTCAGGGATAGAGACAAGCTCACCTGCCACTCTTGCCTGAGGTGGACGCTGAACCGTAAGATGTAAATCTGAGGCACCCATCTGAACTGCTGCCTTTAGAAGTGTCCTAATTTCTATCTTCTCCCCCAAATGTAGCTCCTAATACTTCTTCTAATGTGGTCAAACCGGCTACTACTTTTTCCAGTCCCCTCTCCCGGAGATTCTTCATTCCTCCGAGGTAGGCCTGATCCCGCAGCTCTTGCTCCTTTTTACCATCAAGAATGAGCTTTTTTATCCTTTCGTTTAATTCAAATGCCTCAAAGATGCCACATCTACCCCGATAACCGATATAATCGCAATGTGAGCAGCCCTTCCCACGAGAGAATATTTTAGCCCCCTCTATAATATCCTTTCCCATTCTGCTGGCAGACAGCTGGTCCAGTAAATTCTCGTCTGGGGAATGAATCTCACGGCAATGGGGACAGAGGCGGCGAACCAAACGCTGTGCCATAACTAAATTTAAAGAAGAGGCGATAAAGTGAGCCTCAATCCCCATATCCATCAGACGGCTAACAGCGGCTATGCTATTATTGGTATGGAGAGTGGAAAGAACTAAGTGACCGGTAAGGGCTGCCCGGATGGCTATCTCCGCCGTCTCCTGATCTCTTATTTCGCCCACCATAATGACATTAGGGTCCTGACGCAAGATATGTCGCAAGGTAGCAGCAAAGGTAAGGCCAATACTGGGCTTTACCTGAACCTGGTTTATTCCTTTTAGCTCATATTCTACGGGGTCCTCCACGGTGATGATATTGCGGCCCGGGTCATTGATAGAATTAAGGCCGGCATAAAGGGTGCTTGTCTTCCCGCTTCCGGTAGGACCTGTTAAAAGAAACATCCCGTAGGGAAGTTGGAGGCAGGCCTTAAATTTTTCCAGGTCACTTTTTTCCAATCCTAACTCCTTAATATCTGTAGCCGCCGCCTCTTTATCTAATATCCGCAAAACCACCTTCTCCCCGTAAATAGTGGGCAGGGTGGAGACCCTGATGTCTATCTCTTTTTCCTTTATTTTGAGGCGACAGCGTCCATCCTGAGGAAGCCGCCGTTCGGCAATATTAAGGTTGGAGATTATCTTTACACGACTGACGATGGCTGAAAACATCCGTTTGGGAGGGGAAGCAAATTTTTGTAGATACCCATCTATGCGAAAACGAACATTGACCCTGTCCTCCCCCGGTTCAATATGAAGGTCGCTGGCTCTTTTATTTACCGCTTCTAAAAACAAGAGGTTGACAAAATTGATTACCGGGGCATCTGCGGCCGAGGCTCGGAGTTGGTCCAGGTCAATCTTCTCATCCTCTACCCTTTCCGTCTCCACAAGGGAAAGCTCTTTCAGACTCTTTTCTATATCGGGAAACTCCCCGTAATGCTCATTTATGGCCCTGAGGATATCTTCATCTGAGCTTTTCACCGGACTTATCTTAAATCCGGTATGGCTCTTCACAATATCCAGGACAACAATATCAGTAGGGTCGGCGGTAGCTACGACGAGGAGATCATTTCTCTTTTCAATAGCAACAAGATTAAAGCGCCGGGCTATTTCCTCGGGGATGGTCTTAACCACGGCCGGGGAGAGTTTCATCTCTGCCAGGTTAACGACAGGAACCATTCTTCTCTGGAGGGAGAGAGCATAGTAGAGTTTTTCCCTGTCCAGAAAACCCAAATGTATAAGAATTTCCCCTAAGAGCCTCTTTCCCCCCTCCTCTTCCTGTAAAAGGAGGGCTTCTCTTAGATTTTCCTCAACGATGAACCCCTCCATAAGGAGAATTTCGCCAAGTTTTAATTTTTCTGATTTAATCATTTATCCCATATCCCTCGCTACGCTCGGGATAGAGCACCAGACACCAGACACCAGAGCACCAGACACCAGAGCACCAGGGCACCAGGGCACCAGTTATAATGAAAGATAAAATTTCCACAGTAAGTTTCCTACCTCCTGGCGTAAATCTTGAAGTTTTTCATAGTTTTTGTGGTTTAAATATCCTAATCTTAAAGAAAAATCTAAAAGATATTCTGTCTCGGCTAAAGAGCCTAAGGCCATGTTCACAAATTGTTTTAATTCTTTTCTTCCTTGTCTTCCATATCCTTCTACAATATTTACCGCCACAGATAAAGCCGCTCTTCTCAATTGCGAAGTTATGCCGTATATTTCTTCTTTAGGAAAATCCTTAGTAAAAACATAGACTTTATATGCCAATTCATCCGCTTTTTGCCACACTATCAGCTTTTTGTATCCTCTTTCATCCATCTTCTATCTGTTTTTACTGGTGCTCTGGTGCTCTGGTGCCCTGGTGTTCTGCGTCTTTCATCCATCTTCTATCTGTTTTTACTGGTGCTCTGGTGCTCTGGTGCCCTGGTGCCCTGGTGTTGCTGGTATCATTTCCAATGTAAAGAGTGTTTCCCCACGGAGGAGAACCACAACCTCTTCCTCTTTTTTTATCTTGACTACCTTAACTTCCCCTATTTCGTCC
>NDHX01000014.1 GCA_013626165.1 bacterium Unc6 | reverse complement strand
TAAATACGAAATTTTTTGCAAATTATAATAATAATTTTGATGCAGATGGAGGTGTAGGGGTTTTAGCAGCAGGCGGGAATTTAAATAAGACTACGGTAAATCCAATGCCCCCCCCACGCATTGGAGATCTGATGCCCGATGGAGCTCTTATAGATACATCAGGGAGAAGTCTCACTTATAGAAGGGTAAGCAATTTTCCAATTGGTCAATTAGACAGGACCACAATAGAAATGTGGGTAAAGATGAATGAAACGCCAGGAGGTAGGACTCATTATTTCTTTAATCTTAAAAATTCTGGAAATACCGAATATATCTGGCTTCGGAACAACAATGGCACATTGGAATTAACGGTCAGAGATAATGTATACGGCGAATTTTCCGATACTTATGGTATCTCAACTTGGCAGACCGGAGTATGGCATCATATAGCAGCAACTATAACTTGGGATAACAATGGTATTCTGCCTGGGGGATTTACTGAATTAGAACTATTTGTAGATGGTATTACTGATGGGAAACGAATAGGGTCATCACTTTTTCTATTAGATTTAGCTATGGATGACGATATGTATGTAGGTACCAATGCTGTTTCTCCCGGCACTAACAATGCAAACGCTACAATAGATTCTATCCGGATATCAAATAATATAAGATATACTGCCAATTTTACTCCTCTTAACAGATATCAAACCTCCGGCACATATACAAGATCTATTTCACTTCCTACCGATGTCAGATGGGGGACTATAACATGGACAGCTCATACCGCAGGAGGAAGTATTAGTATGGAATGTCCTGTTGGAACCCCGCGCGGTTCAGACCCCTCGTATCTTACAGGTGGTTTAAGTCCAAGTATAAATCTTCTTGGGACTTCTATTCAATATCGGGCAACATTTAGTGCACCTGCTGGCAACAGAGACACCCCTGTTCTTGATGATGTAACTATTGTATATCTGCCGAGGGCGAAGATTGTCTACTGGAAAGAAGAATCAGGGCTAACCCTTTAGCAGTTAACCCAAAAACCAACCCCGTAGGTTTGCAAAATGCCAACCTACGGGGTTGACAGGTGGGGGCAACAAAGTTTATGAAAAAAAAACAGGATGTGATAAATTGTTTGAGAGATTTTTTTGACAAAAATAAGGAAAATTATAATCCGGAGACGGTTTTCTTATGCGGCTCGTGGGCAAGGGGATTTCCACGAGAAGATTCGGATGTTGATATTGGTATAGTTTTTCAGGATAATACTTTGTCTGACGACAAATTGTTCGAAATTATAAATAATATTTCTCTAACGCTTTCTTCTGCAATCAACCTGGAAGTAAATATAATTCCCATTTATTGGGACTTTAGAAAACCTATGCTTTATTATAATATAATAGTTTTAGGTGTGCCTGTTTATATTAAAGACTACAATAAATATGTGGATATTAGAAACGAAGCAATTTTTCAGATGGAAGATTTTAGTATTTTTGGCACAGATTGGCAGATTCAGGTAGCCGAAAAAAATATAAAGGAGATCTCATAAAAAATTTGCAAAATTGGCTATTCAGAGGAACAGGCTTGCACATCGATATATGGACTTTAGGTGGCAGGCTATAAAAATGTTTATGGAACAAAAAGAGTTGATTGTAAAGTTAATAAATAAGATAATAGAAAGAGAGAGTAAGGGTTCAAAATAAAAAGGCAGGCAAGGAAGTTATGAGAAAAATCCCAAAAATAGGAGCGTATGACAACCACATCTCAATATGGCGAGAAGGTTATGGAGCATTTTAAAAATCCAAGAAATGTTGGAGAGATACAAGACGCAGATGGTATAGGCAGGGTCGGAAATCCTGTCTGTGGAGATATAATGAATCTTTATATAAAAGTAAAAAAAGGGGTGATTGTAGATGCAAAATTTAAAACATTCGGGTGTGGAGCCGCAATTGCCACAAGTTCCATGGTAACAGAAATTGTGAAAGGGAAAACCGTTAAAGAAGCACTAAAAATATCCAACAGGGCTGTTGCTGAAGCATTGGGAGGACTTCCACCCATAAAAATGCATTGTTCTGCTCTTGCAGAAGAGGCGTTAAGGGCTGCTATAACAGATTATATGGAAAAACATATGGCAAAATAGTGCCGATGTCAATGACAGAAATACCGAGGTCATTGCGAGGACTTGTTTTTGGGGCGTGGCAATCCGGAAAAATGTTATCGTCGGAGACCAGATTCCCGATTTAATCGGGAATGACAGACCCGAAAACATAATCTCCCCCGCCCCTCCTTAAAAAGGAGGGGAAATTCACCTTACCTCTTCTATCTCTCCTTAAAAAGGAGGGGAAATTCACCTTTTATAGAGTGTCTCATTTTAACTTCCCCCTTTATATAAAAGGGGGATGGAGGGGGATTATTATTTAAGAAAAAGGGAGTTATGCTCTATTATAATGCAAAACTAAAAAACTTATCCCGACAACTTAGAAAAAATATGACAGATTCAGAAAGATTTTTATGGTCAAGAGTAAGAGGGAAACAATTAAAAGAAATGCAATTTTATAGACAAAAAATTATCGGCAATTATATATCCGATTTTTATTGTCCAAAGGCAAAGATTGTTATTGAACTGGATGGCAGTCAGCATTATGTAGAAGAGGGAATGGAAAAGGATAAACAAAGGGACAAATATTTGAAATCTCTCGGGATTAAAGTTTTAAGATTTTCCGATATAGATGTTTTAAAAAATATTCAAACAGTGTTGGAGGAAATATATAAGAATTTATAAAACATAATCTCCCCCGCCCCTCCTTAAAAAGGAGGGGAGGAATCCCTCATCTTTCTTGCTCCTCGTTGAAAAGGAGGGGAGAAATTCCAAATTCCGCATCCCACACTTAAGAGGGGACGCGAAGGCTCACACACCCGTTATAATTTTTTTAATCTCCTCTGCAATCTTTGGAACCGTTTCCGATAGAGCGCCTGTTAATATCTGTCCTCCTTTTCTCAGAGGAGGGGTGAACATCTTTATAACCTGTGTCGGAGAACCTTTCAATCCAACCTCATCTTCTTTTAGATTTAGGTCTTTTAATGTCCATTTTTTAATTGTTGCACTTTTTGCTCTTAACTTTCCCTTAAGAGAAGGTAGCCGGGGCTTGTTTATTTCCTTTACAACACTTATAACAACAGGAAGAGGAGTATCAAGTATTTCATATCCTTCTTCTGTCATTCTTTCTACCCTTGCAAGCATTGAAGTGCTCTGGTGCCCTTGTGCTCTTGTGCCCTTGTGCTCTTGTGCTCTGCTTGTGATAGTTATCTTTTTTACGAACATAACCTGCGGAAGGCCAAGATGTGCTGCAATACCGGGTCCTACCTGTGCGGTATCTCCATCAATTGACTGTTTCCCACATATAATAATATCATAATTTCCTGTGTGTTGAATCACTCTGGCAAGCACAAGACTTGTTACAAGTGTATCACTTCCAGCAAGCGCCCTGTCACTTACAAGGTATGCTTCATCTACACCCATAGAGAGTGCCTCCCTTAAAGCCTCTTCAACCTGTAAAGGTCCCATACTTATAACAGTTACCTGCCCTCCATTTTTTTCCTTTAGTCTGAGTCCTTCTTCTATAGCATGCATATCAAAGGGATTTATTATTGATTGGACGCCTTCTCTTATAAGTGTATTTGTCTGCGAATCTATTTTTATGTTTTGTGTATCAGGGACCTGTTTTATACAAACAATAATATTCATTCATTGCTCCTTCTGTTAATGTTCACCGTCCACCGAGATGCCACACCCAGAGGATACCCGCCTTGACACCTTGAACTCTTGATGCCTCTTATGCCTGTCACCTCGTCACATATGTTCTGACACCCCAAAACCTATTGATTGTATTATATGTAATTACCTTGATTTTTCTACAAAAATTCTTATAATAGAATAGAAAAAAGGAAAAAATGAAACCGGAAGACCTGCAAGCAAAACTTGAAAAAGCCAGAGCCGAATTTTATCTTCTTTATGAGATAGGGAATGCAATGAGAAGCACCCTTGTTCTTGATAAGATACTCTATATCATACTTACATCTGTTACTGCACATGTGGGACTGGGGTTTAACAGGGCAATGCTTTTTCTTGTTGATGCAAAAACAAATATATTAAGAGGTGAGATGGGAATAGGACCGGACTCACCTGAGCAGGCAGTAGATATATGGAATAAAGTATGTTGTGATAAAAAGTCGCTTGAAGATTTCGTATCATCAGGACAGAAATTTAAGGAAGAACTTTCAAAATCACAACTGAACAATGCTGTAAGGGATATTGAGATTCCGTTAGATGGAACGGGGGGCATACTTGCATTGACCGCTCTTGAGGGAATGTCTTTTGAGATTATAACATCTGATGCAAGGGAAAAATTAGGGTTTGATCCATACCTTACACAGCTTAAATTAGAAAGGTTTGCCACAGTTCCTGTGAAAGCAAAAAATACAGTAGTAGGTATCATTGTAGTGGACAACATAATTACAAATGAATGCATAGATAAAGATGATATCTGGCTTCTTACACTGTTTGCAAATCAGGCCGGACTTGCGATAGAAAACGCAAGACTTTATGAAAAAACACTTCTTACAAGTTATCGGGATTCACTGACAGGTCTATGGAATCATGGTTATTTCCATTACATTCTTTCATTACAGACAAGTCTTTCAGATATGAATAAAAAACCGGTATCACTTCTTTTTATAGACATAGACTATTTTAAAAACTATAACGATAATATTGGACACCCCGCAGGAGATGTGGTACTTAAAACTGTGGCTGATATATTAAAGGTTAATGTAAAAGAAGGGGACATTGTTGCAAGATATGGCGGAGAAGAGTTTGCCTGCATATTGCCGGAAACAAACAAAGATACTGCCTATTATATTGCAGAAGGATTAAGAAAAGAAATAGAAGCCCATAAATTTTCAAATCAGGAGGTTCAGCCGCTTAAAAAAATAACAATAAGTGCAGGCATTGCAACCTATTCCGATGATGCGGATAGCAGCAAAACACTTATAGACTACGCTGACACTGCTTTATATGCTGCAAAAAGACAGGGAAGGAACAGAGTCGTTGCGTATACTTCAGATTTCAGTATAAAAGTAGCATCAAACAATCCAATGTAAAAAAATTTTTTATTTTATAATTTTGTTATTGCTTCAAGACTGTGCAGGAGATTCAGAAGAAAATCCTTGCTATCAAGACTTAAATAACGCATCTTTCCGCCCATCCTGCTAAATGTTTTACAGTATCTTACATAATATGCTGGATCATCTGGTGGAGGTTCTTTATTTCTGAGCCAGTCCGATGAAATTTGAGCAAGATCTACAACAAGTATAAAATGGTTCTGTATATGTTTCCCCTCTTTAAGGGATATGTTCTGTGCCATAGAAAATGATTTTTCAAAAATCATAGGAGACATTACAGCAGAGCCAAGAGATAAATACACGCCATCTTCAATGTTATTTATTGAAGAGGCGTACCTTAAAAAATCCCTTAATGCTGTTCTTCCTATTGCCGCCCCGTTGTTAAGGGGATGGCAGTAAATAATATCATGTCCTATCATGGGATGCCCTGTAAAAGGGACATTTACCTTGTATGAAACGGCCTGAACACTAAATTTTTTAAATGGATGTGGAATGTTCATAAAACCAGATTTTATACCAAATTTTTTAATTGTATAATAACAGTCAGATGCTGCTGCAACAAGTTCAGGGTTATCGTCAATTTTTGTTCGGATAATATGCTTTAATTCATTTAGTGATGGGATGTCCAATCCTTCTTCCTGTATCATTTTGCCCACCGATTCTCCGTATCCAAGATTTTTATATCCTCCTATAACAATTGCAAGGTTTATATAAAAACCTGTTTCCTGCCAGAGTCCGAACTGTCCTTTCTGTATATTTTTTCGGACATCTTCACTGCTTTTTCCCTGATATGAAAATTCCCAGTCATGTATGATACCTGCTCCGTTTGTTGCCAGGTGTGTTATCCAGCCACCTTCTATAAGTTTTATCAGAACAGGGCCCAGTCCGTTTTTTATTGTATGGGCGCCAAATGCAAGAACAACAGACTTTTTTTTGCTGCGGGCTATTTTTATTCTTTGAACTGTCTGGTGTAGAATGTCATATTTTTCGCCAGACAATGGAATCGGCTTGGTATCTGGGAGAATACAATCTCTTTCTATGACTACCCTGCTTGCTCTGCTACTTAAAGGTTTTATTTTTAAGGCACCTCTATCAAAATATTGATGTCCCATAACGATTTAAGAATACTATAAAAACCATTGTTTGTCAATTGAGAAGGCCCGTTGCATAATTACCATTTGCGTAGTATAATTATAAAGGAAAAATAACAGTTCGGGTGGATGAAAAAGTTAAGATGAAAAGGACAAAGAAAAAGAAGTGGATCTACTTAATTATTTGCCTGATGATAATAACAGTGACAGGGATATTATACAAAGTGACACAGGCTCCATTAGGCAATCTTGAGGTAAGTGTAGCCGGAACCACGCTGAAAACAGAAGAGGCATCTCTAAGGGAGGCGATGTTCTACCAGAAATTGCCTGAAAACTGGGTTCAATGCGGAATATGTTTCAGAAGATGCACAATTGCCTCAGGAGGTCGCGGTTTCTGCAGAGTTAGAGAAAATCGCGGCGGAAAATTATACAGTTTAGTTCACTCCCGCCCGTCAGCGGTTCATATAGACCCTATTGAGAAAGAGCCGTCGCTTCACAACCTCCCGGGAACAGATATACTTTGTTTAGGTACAGTGGGATGTAATTTCCGATGCAAGCAATGTCATAACTGGCATCTTTCCCAGTCAAGCCCCAGTGACCTTCGCACATATGATTTGCCGCCTGAGAAAGTAGTTGAGATGGCTCTAAGAAAAAAAATTCCTACCATATCCTTTACATATAATGACCCGATTGTCTTTTACGAATATGTCTATGATGTGGCAAAACTTGCCAAAGCAAAAGGTTTAAATATCCTCTGGCACACCAATGCTTCCATAGAGCCTGAACCCCTGAGAGAACTTCTGAAATATACCGATGCAATGACCGTTGACCTGAAAGGTTTCTCGGAAGAGGTCTATCGCCAGACATATTCAGCAGAACTGGCACCTGTCTTAAGGTCTTTGAAAATTATTAAAGAAGAAGGGGTCTGGCTTGAGATTGTCAATCTTGTTATACCAACTGTTAATGATGACCCTGATGAAATAAGAAAGATGTGTGTCTGGATTAAAGAAAATTTAGGTGAGGATGTGCCAGTGCACTTTTCCAGATTCGTTCCTGCATATAAATTAACCCACCTGCCCCACACACCGGTTAAAACACTTGAAATGGCGTGGAAGATTGCCAAAGATGTGGGTCTCCATTATGTTACCATAGGAAATGTCCCTGGCCATAAGCATAACTCCACTTTCTGTCCCAAGTGCGAGAAGAAATTGATTCATCGGCTTCACTTTACCGTATTGAGCAATAATATAAAAGAGGGAAGGTGTAAGTTCTGCGGACATAAGATTCCCGGAATCTGGCGGTGAGAAAACGACTTATTTTTGTCATATTGGCGACGGGCTTTAGCGGCATCGTGGCTCAGCTCCTGCTTTTAAGGGAGCTGCTGATAACTTTTTCCGGCAATGAATTATCGGTGGGAATTATTTTAGCCAACTGGCTTCTTTCAGAGGCCATAGGCTCATTTTTCCTGGGGAGAAGGGTCGAGCACATCAATAGACGCCTTCAAGGCCTTGTTGGCCTTCAGCTTCTTTTTTCCCTGTCCCTGCCCCTGGCCGTTTATTCAACCCGGATATTAAGGGAGATTATCGGGGTTACTCCCGGCGAAGGCTTAGGATTGTTGCCCATCTTTCTGGCTTCTTTTTTTATTCTGGCCCTGGTAAGCATTCCTCACGGAGCCTTATTTACCTTTAGCTGCAAGCTCTACTCTTTGCATTCTAATACCGGGGATGCTCAGGGTATTGGCAAGGTTTATATTTGGGAAATTCTGGGCACAATTGCCGGGGCGGTTGGCTTTACCTATCTTCTCATCCCCTACTTTCATTCTTTCCAGACCGCCCTGGGGCTATCTTTATTAAATCTTATTTTAGGCGTATTCCTGCTGGGACCTTTCCGGCAAAAGAAACAAATCCTTACCACTAAAATTCTATCGGGCGCCTCTATAATATTTTTGCTTTTAGCCGGGCTCTTAATTTTTAGGGGAGGAGCGGATAAAATCCACCAACTTTCCATAAAGAGGCAGTGGCCCTCTCAAGATGTGGTCCATTATGAGAACTCCAGATACGGCAACATCACCGTCGTTCAAAGGGGTGAACAATACACCTTCTACTCCGATGGCCTTTCTATCATCACCACCCCCACCCCTGATATCGTCTTTGTAGAAGAGTTTGTTCATCTTCCCCTTCTTTCCCATCCTGACCCACAAGAGATTCTTGTCCTAAGTGGTGGGGCAGGAGGAGTGATAAATGAAATTTTAAAGCACCCGCAGGTGAAAAGGGTTGACTATGCTGAACTTGACCCTTTAATTTTAGAATTAGTGAAAAAATTTCCTACCCCCTTGACCAAGGATGAACTCTCTGACCCCAGAGTGAGCATCAAACACATTGATGGCCGGCTCTTTATCAAAAGGACGCTTCGTAAGTATGACCTGATTCTGGTGGGTCGGACCAACCCCTCAGACTTACAGGTCAACAGACTCTTTACCAAGGAGTTTTTCTCTTTGGTGAAAAACAGGCTAAAAGAAGAGGGGATACTGGTTCTCGGTTTGCCAAGTGCCCCCAGAGCGGATATCCAGTTAAGAGAACTAAAAAACCTCAATTCTTGTATTCTTAATACACTCAAAGGTGTCTTTCCATATATAAAGATAATTCCCGGGGAGAGTATAAATCTTTTCCTGGCTTCTGTTTCAGAGGGAGTTTCTTTAATTAACCCAGGTACTTTAAGTCAGAGGTTGGCTGCTCGGGACATACCTGTGAATCTTCTTGTGCCAGCCTATATTGAATACAGACTACAACCCTGGTGGCTTGAAAATTTCTTAAGTTCTATTAAAGATGGCACAGAAAAAATTAATCAGGATTTTAAGCCACTCGGAACATTCTATAGCCTTTCCTATTGGAATGCTCTTTTTTCTCCTCACCTGCGGGGGGTATTCTTGCAGTTTGAGAAAGTACACTTACGATTCTTCTTTATACTGCTTTCTATTATTACACTAATATTCTTGCTCATTCGCACCAGAGTCAGAGCACTTCACAGGGCAAGCATTCCTTTGTGTATTACCACCACCGGTTTTGCCGGGATGCTCTTTGACCTAACGTTGATTTTTACCTTTCAGGCTCTTTTTGGGTTTGTCTTTCACTGGCTGGGACTATTGGTAGCCGCTTTTATGGTGGGGGTAGGAGTGGGAGGAGCAATTATGACCTCTCTTTTAACGCGAATTAAGAGGGACAGGGTTTCTTTTATCAAGCTTGAGCTGGCTATAATTCTCTTTGCGGGGACGCTTCCCGTGGTTCTTCTCTTATTTCATCCTTACTTAGACCGTCCGGCCATATTTCTTCCTTTACAAATAGTCTTTTTAGTGTTATCATTTCTTTCCGGGCTTCTTGTGGGCGCCCAGTTTCCTTTGGCTAACAAGATATATTTAGACAGCTCTCCCGACCTAAGCCGGACCGCCGGCTTGCTTTACGGGGCCGACCTTTTGGGTGGCTTTGCCGGAGGAGTTATAGGAGGGGTGGTGCTTCTGCCTGTTTTAGGGCTTTTAGGGACCTGCATGGTAGTGATTATGGCTAAAGTGAGCAGCCTCATTATCGTGGCTACTTCAGCATAGGAGGTGGAGATGAACCCCATTAAAAGCTTTAGTCAATTTTTAAGTAAAAGTGGTATTTTTTGCTCCGTTAGGGCCAAATTCCCCAATGGGGTGAAGGCACTATTTTTAATAGGAATTTTATTTTTATTAGGAAACCCAGCTTACGGCGAAGTAATTACACTAAGAATAAAGGTATTGATGCTACCTCGTTGTCATATGTGCCATGACCCCTTTATCCCAAGGGACCATTTAGTTCTGGTGCCAGAAGATGACTTAATTAGAATGGAAAGAGTTGGTGAATTTAGAATCTATACAGAAAATACTTTCCGTTCTCCCTTGCAAGATGTGGAACTACTGGTAGAAAGTCCAGCCTTTGATATAGAGGTTAAGCCCAGGATTTTAAAAAGGTTAATACCCGGGGAGAGGACTTTTTTTCTGGTTAAGCTCAAATTAAAAGAGGGCTATAAATTAGGAGACTATCCCTTGAGAATAAGGGTTAAGGCAAGAGAGGCTGTCCTCCGTCCAAGTATAGAAAAAATAGGGGTAGTTGTCAGTGAGGAAGTTCCTCAACTACCGATTAAACCTCTTCCGAAAGCAATTACTCCTGAAGTAGTGCCCGAAGTCAAACCACGGGAAGAAATTCCGCAACTTCCGGTTGAGTCCGTTGAGGAGGTGATCACTCCTGAGATAGAGCCTGAGGTCAAACCACAAGAGGAAGTTATTCCATTAGAAAAAGTTCCGGTACCGGAGGATATAGTAGAACCACCGGTAGAAGAGGCCGGGAAAATAGTGGTGCGGGTGGAGGAGATACCTTTCTGGAGAAGACCATATTTCTATCTGGTTTTGCTTGGAATTCTACTCGGATTGATACTTGTAAGAAAACTAAAACGGAAATGACGCCAAGACCTATCACCTTAACAAGAAAAATAGTGCAGTTCGTCTCTTTCTTCCTCATCCTTTATGGTGCATTATTAGGCATTCGGGTAGAGACACCCTTGATTCCTTTTGTAAGGGCCCCGGAAGGCTTCACGTCAGAGGAAAGGATTGCCCTGATGCGTGGCCCGAAACACGGACAAGTATTTGATACCTACATAGGGATAAAAACCTGTCGCTTTGCCAGAGGAGGGGGACTGTTTAGGGCCTGCTTCATGCATTTTTTTTCCGAGGCGATAACCTGGCGCACCCCCTGGAAAGATTTTCTGCCTCATTTAGTTATATTTCTTCTCTTGGCCGTTATGTTAGGAACATTCTGGTGCGGCTGGGTCTGCCCGTTAGGTTTTATTCAGGATACCCTTGCCAGCCTTAGAATAAAATTGGGATTAAATCGCCTCAGTTTGTCAAAAATTTGGCAAGAATTTCTTAAAAAATTTAAGTGGGTATTGATAGGGTTTATCCTTTTTGTATCTCTGCTTATTGCCTTTCCTCAACTTCCCTGGTGGATTAGAAAAGAACTTTTTATCGTTGGTTGCCAGCTTTGTCCTTCCCGTTTTATTATTCCTTACATAACAGGGCATCCCATTGAACAGAGTCTTTTCTCACCACTTTTGATTATTTTCTTTTCTATTGCAATGGTCTTTATGGCTGTCTTAATTATGAGTGCTTTCACCAAACGTAGTTTCTGCCGATTCTGTCCCAATGGCGTCCTTCTTTCTTTTTTTAACCGGGGCAGTTTCCTGGTCAAGGAAAAAGACCTTACCAGATGCACCCGCTGCGGGATATGTGTGGATAGCTGCCCCTTAGAGAATGAAAATGTTTACGAGGAGAAGAAGAATAAGAATGTTGATTTTCCTGATTGTATTCGCTGTTTTCGATGTGTGGATTCTTGTCCAGAAGATGGCGCTTTATCAGTAAAATTTTTAGGACTTAAAGCATGGAAGTCAAAATTTAAAAGGAGTAAATAATGAACTTTTTTAAGAGGATTAAGAAAGCAGGAAGAGACTTCGAGATAAAGAAGTTAGCTCAAAAAGAGTTTGAAAGAAGATACTCTTATCCAGTCTTGAAGAAAGAAAATTGGCAGGTGAAAGAAAAGCTCAAAGAGGCTACCTCTAAAAATCTGGAGTTAATAAGAAAAGCGCCCCATCGTCCTGAAGGTATCTCTTATTACGAAGATATCATTTCAGGGGATAAAAGAGAGAAAGAACTACAAAAATTTTCAGGCAAAATTATCGGTAGTTTCTGCATCTTTACTCCTGAGGAGTTAATACATTCTGCCTGTGCCATCCCCGTAAGGCTCTGTGCTGGTGCATATGATACTATTTCAATTGCTGAGGAGGTTCTGCCCCGGGATATATGTCCTTTGGTAAAATCCTCTTTTGGTTTTAAGGTAGCAAGATTCTCTTATTTTGAACTCTGTGATGCGGTAATTTCTCCCACCCCTTGCGATGACAAGAAGAAGTTAGGAGAGATTCTTTCCAATTATCTTCCTGTGTGGAGTTTAAGGCTTCCGCAGAGCAAAGAGATTGGCCATTCTCAAGAGTATTGGTTAAGAGAGATCAGAATACTTAAAGAGAGGATTGAGCAACTCACCTGTAATAAAATCACCAAAAAGAGTTTGAAAGAATCAATTAGGATTTTGCATAAAAGACAGGAGGTGCTGCGCCGTTTTTATGAACTTAGAAAGAATAATCCGCCACTAATAAATGGTCGGGATGCTTTACTTGTAATTCAGACCGGCTTTTATGATGATATAAATAGGTGGATAGAAAAAACTCAAAAGTTATGTGATGAATTAGAAGAGCGAAAATCTAATAACAAATTGCCTTTAAGTAATTGCCGTCTTTTACTTACAGGAGCACCTATTATATGGCCCAACTATAAACTACTTAATATAATTGAAGAGATGCAATCTACCATCGTTATAGATGAACTCTGCTCTGGAACCCGGCATTTCTATGACCCGGTAGAGGTGAACGAATGGACTATGGACGGGATGCTCCAGGCAATAGCCAATAGATATTTACTACCTTCCAGTTGTCCTTGTTTTACTGAAAGCGATGACAGGATAGATAAGATACTCCAGTCTGCAGAGGATTTTAAAGTGAACGGGGTCATCCACCATTCCCTGAGGCTCTGTCCACTCTACGATATGGAGTTGCCCAAGGTAAGCCGGGTTTTCAAGGACAAAGGTATTCCCTTCCTTGCCATTCATACTGATTACAGTTTGGAAGATATAGAACAGATAAGAACCCGGGTGGAGGCTTTTTTAGAGATGCTCAGATCACGAACATAAAATCATGAATAATGCCATGAATTATTACGAATAAAAAGTTATTGAATCAACTCTCAGTTATAAAATATTGTGTCCCGTGTGGGGGAAAAAACTTATTTTTGTGAAAACGGAAATTTGATTTTTTAAAGTAAAAGTGAAAAATAATATGAAAGCAGAAACAATAATTAAAATTATGACAGAAAAAATAAAACAGCAATATCATCCAGAAAAGATAATCCTGTTTGGTTCATATGCATGGGGGAATCCTGATAGACATAGCGATATTGACTTACTTATAGTTAAAAAAACAAAAGCCAGACACATTGATCGATCGATAAAAATAAGACAGATACTTGATAAAGAAAATGGAATGTTTGCGTTAGACACAATTGTATATACTCCTGATGAAGTTAAACGAAGGTTAAAGATTGGAGATGACTTTATTAAAAAAATTGTTACAAAGGGGGTAGTGCTTTATGGTTAAGTCAAAGATAGTTAAAGAGTGGTTTAATAAAGGCGAAAAGGATATTACAAATGCTGAATTTCTCTTTAAGGGTAATCGGGATTTAGAAACTGTCGCTTTCCATATACAACAATCTGCTGAGAAATATCTGAAAGGATTTCTGATCTCCAGAGGTAAAGAATTAGAGAGGATACATGATTTGGTTAAGTTATTACAGGATGTGATAAAAATTGATACTGAATTTAACCAGTTTAAAGGTATTGTAAAAAAAATAACAAATTTTTACTTTGAGAGTCGTTATCCTTTGGGTAAATGGGGTCAACTCTATTTTCTTTTTTTAATAAATTGGGGTATCCACTTGACTCACGTTGCCACAAGGTGTAATATATGGCGTTGTGGACACCAACGATTTTCCAAGAACCTTGATGGAATTTGATGAATTCTTCAGTACAGAAGAAGCATGTCGGAATTATTTGTTTCGTGTTCGCTGGCCGCATGGGTTTCAATGTCGAAGATGCAAAGGCGCGAAAGCGTGGATAAACAACCGGCATCTTCTGGTATGTAGTGAGTGTGGCAGCCAACTGTCCTTGGTGGCTGGAACAGTGATGGAGGGCACCCCGGGAAGCCTTTGCGAATGTGGTTCAAAGTCATGTGGTGGATTTGCACCCAGAAGACCGGTGGCAGTGCAAAGGGGCTGCAACATCTGTTAGGATTGGGAAGCTACCAGACGGCTTGGGCATGGTTACACAAACTCCGGCGAGCTATGATCCGAGCGGGCCGGGAACCGTTGGAAGGTCCAGTTGAGATTGACGATGCCTTCATCGGAGGAAAGGAACAAGGAGTTATCGGTCGACAGACCTTCAAGAAGGCAAAGATCGTGGTCGGGGTTGAAGTGCCGGGACATTGCCGCAAGAGCCTGGGGCGGATTCGCATTGCCCATTTGCGTGACTTCTCGGCTGATAGTTTGATTCCATTCGTTGTCGAAAATGTGCAGTTGGGAAGCAAGGTAATCACTGATGACTGGAAAGGATACGCCTCCCTGTCTAGCCATGGATATATTCATGAGGTACGTACAAGTGAAGGCGAATTGCTCGCAAATGTGCATCGGGTTATTTCACTCCTTAAACAGTGGATCTTGGGAACTCACCAAGGAGCTGTTAGACCGAAACAGCTTCAGCACTACCTTGATGAGTTCACCTTTCGACATAACCGGCGAAAATCTCGCCATGTCGGCAAGATTTTCTATCGAATGCTGCAAGGGACAACCACAACTGAGGTAGTCCCTTACTGGCGTCTTGTTGGTCGCTCGGCACCGGATAGGCCATTGCATATTCAGTCTACGTGAGTCGAGTGGATACCCCAATTTTAATAATACTACATTGGTTTTTAGAGAAAATAGAGTTGACCCCATTTATCCATACCCCCGCTGTTATTCGTTGAGGATTGGGAGTGAATGCGTGAATAAATTCGTGACTGCAGGCATTGATATTGGCTCGGTGACTACCAAGGTAGTAATCCTGGATGAGGAGAAAATGCCAACCAGTGCAATATGCCCTACTGGTGCCTACCCTAAGCAATCAGCGGAAAAAGTCTTGGCAGAGGCATTAAGACAAACCGGGTTATTGATGACAGATATAGGGTGCATCATCTCCACCGGTTATGGGAGAAGAGCCATTGAATTTGGCAACCGGGTGATAACTGAGATTAGCGCCGCTGCCAGAGGGGCAAGCCATCTGGACTTGCCCTGTGGCAAGGTTCGCACCGTCATTGATCTAGGCGGACAGGACAGTAAAGCAATCTCCCTTGATGAAGAGGGAAAGGTAGTAGACTTTGTAATGAACGACCGTTGTGCAGCCGGAACAGGAAGATTCCTGGAAGTTATAAGCGGTGTTTTAGAGGTGGGATTAGAGGATATAGGTAGGCTGTCCTTAAAGTCAGGTTCTCCGATGAATATAAGTTCTATCTGCACTGTATTTGCAGAAAGTGAGGTAATATCTTTAATTGCTCAAGGCAAGAGGAAAGAGGATATTATTGCCGGTATTCACTCCTCTATTGCGGAAAGAATTTGTGGGATGGTTTCCAAGGTAGGAGCAAGAGAGGTTATTTCTTTTATTGGTGGAGGGGCGAAGAATATTGGGGTCAAGAAAGCAATAGAGGATAGACTCCAGATGAGAATGTGGATCCCGGAGAACCCCCAGTTTGTTATCGCTATGGGCGCTGCTCTTATTGCCAGGGAATTGCTCTGACAGAAAAGAGATTTGTGTTTTTACTTCAGCATAATAATTTAAGAGAAATTTTTGGATCTTCGGAAGGTTTACTTCCCCCAAGTTTTGGGCAGGTGAGTTTTTTCGTTATACGCCATGTTATGATAAAGTGGTAATTCTTGAAGAATGGAAATAATTCAGTCTAAAAATGATGTAAGTATTAGATTGACAGAAGAAAGATGGTTTCACATCACAGAAGAACACTCAGAGATGGCTGGCTATTGTTTTGAGGTTCTTGAGACCGTTGAGTCTCCAGAGGCAATTTATCAGAGTGGAACCGAAGAATGTATTGCTACAAAAGAAATTGAAGCAGGTAAATATATTGTAGTGATACACAAAGAAGTAAGCAAAGAGGATGGATTTGTAATTACAGCATTTTTAACAAGACGGAAGAAGCAACTTGAAAGGAGGGAAAAACTATGGCCCCTGTAGAAGTTAAAAAAGTTCTAAACATAGTTCCTCAACTGGTGGGCATACCGTATATGCGTATTTGGTCTAGCTATGATAAGAAAGCAGATGTACTGTATTTGAACTTTAAGAAGCCAAGTCATGCAGACGATACTGAACTTACTGAGGACAATATTATTATCAGATATGAAAAAGGTGAAGTAATAGGCATCACTATTCTTAACGCAAGTAAAAGAGAAATTACAACAATTCAAAATCCAAAACAATAGAGAATAAGAAAAACAATAAATGCTTTGGATTTTAAGTTTGCTTAAAGTCTAGAATCTAGGATTTATTTTTGTGGCTGTTTCCCAAGATGTAAATATTCAGTCAACTGCATTACCTGAAGGCACAAAGGCACAGCGACCCAAACATTCGTTCGGGTGCCCCGAAGGCACAAAGCATGAGAAAAGAAGATAAAAGGAAAGCCCACTTTGTGCCTGTGTGCCTCTGTGCCTAAAATATGAACGATGTTTTATGAATAGGCAGACGAAATTATTCTTAAACTTAGTTATAGTGGGAACAATTATCCTGGCGGGGTATGCTTTTATTCTTAGAACACGAGAGAAAGAAAAAACCCACCCACCCCTGATGATAAGAGAAGGCCTTTATCAATTAGGAGATATTGTGGTAGATACTATCAAGGGAGAGATCCAATTCAGGGCACAAGTCAGGGAGAAAAAAGGGTGGGTACAGCATCTTGTCTATCTTGATGGATATAAATGGCTCAGGGAAGAATCAGCGATTATTTCTCAAGGCAAACTTTCTGATTTACAAAAAGCAATTGCCCTTTTAGATTGGAGATTGTGGGATGAGTTGTGGCACAGAAAAAATCAAAAATCAACCGACCCAGTATCGTGGGTGGCCCGAAATCAAAAATTGAAGCTTTTTATCAAATGGGATGAGAAAGAAATTGCTGGGCAGGAATTGGTCTTGACAGAAGATAATTTAGAGATAGAAGACCTTATATTTTTAGGATCACCTTACTTTGACCACATAGCCTTAGAGGCTCCACCGGGTGTAGATTGTAGGCTTTGTCCTGTGTTTCCATTAGAGGAGAAGGCACTGAGGGAACTCTTTATCAGAGAATCTGGTCAGTTGGGTTATGAACTGAACTTAGAAAAGATGCCATATCAAGGGGCTGAAGTAACTATAATTGTGAGATTTTCAAGATGAGTACCTTTATTGAACTGTTTATAATCGGCATTACTGTATCCTTTGGCCCCTGCCTTGCTTTCTGTTCACCGGTGATATTGCCATATATTGCTGCCACCAGGCGAGGTTGGAGAGAAGGTCTCAAGGCAACACTGCTTTTTTTGTCTACCCGTTTAGTTATCTATATTCTTTTGGGACTATTGGCTGGGCTGTTTGGGAGATTGATTGTAGAATGGCTTCGTCAATTTGGGTACATGGTCTTTTTTATAGGCGGATTATTTATCTTATTTCTCGGTGTACTTATTATCTTTGGCAAAGAACCCGGCCATCGTCTCTGCCAGGTTTTAAGAAAAAATGTTGTGGATAAAAATATTAAAGGCCCAATACTCTTAGGCATTACCTCAAGTATTTTACCCTGCCTGCCACTTTTAGCTGTTCTTACCTATATTGCCTTGATGGCTCAAAATCTCTGGCAGGGTGCTTTCTATGGTTTCGCCTTCGGAATGGGTAAATTTATTTCACCTTTAATTCCCTTAGGTGTTTTAGCCAGCGCCCTGCCCGCAGGTTTAATTAAGAACCAAAAAATGTATAGCCTTTTCGGCAGAGTCTGTGGATTTATCCTGTTTCTTGTAGGGGTCAATCTGATTGTTTCTGGGCTATTAAGATGAAATCATTTCTTGGTAATATTTTCACCTTTCTGTAAATACTCAGTCAACTGTATTACCTGAGGACACAAAGGCACAAAGTATGAAAAAAGAAGATAAAAGAACAGTAAACCGAGGATTCGTAAATGATTCATTTTCACCGACCAAAGATAAAAAGTCAGGATTTACTTCATAAATATCGTCTGATAGAGCGTAGAAAACTTAAAACAGTTATGACTATCACCGGTACGATGATGATAGTTGAAGTTATTGGTGGACTCTTAACAGGTAGTCTGGCTCTGCTCAGTGATGCCGGGCATATGTTCACTCATTTTTTTTGCCTTAGGGGTCAGTTATGCAGCTATTCTTTGTGCTACAAAAGAGGCATGTCATCATAGGACATATGGATTTTATAGAGCGGAAATATTGGCCGCTCTGTTTAATGGCCTCTTTCTTTTTGGAGTAACCGGGTATATTTTTTATGAAGGAGTGAAACGTTTGTTAAATCCACAGCCAGTTTTGGGATTGCAGATGTTTCTTATTGCCCTTTTAGGTCTTGTTGTAAATATAATAAGTGTTTTTGTTCTATACGGGACACAAAGGGAAGACTTAAATATAAAAAGTGCTTTTTTGCACATGTTAGCTGATACAGTCTCTTCCGTAGTAGTTGTTATAGGGGCGGTTATTATTCATTTTACTTCCTGGTTTATTGTTGACCCTTTAGTGAGCATAGGTCTAACTGTCGTCATTTTCTGCTGGGCCCGGGGGTTATTCAGAGATTCAATAAATGTCCTTTTAGAAACTGCTCCAAAAGGTATAAATGTTGATATTGTTTCTAAAGAATTAAAAGAGAGTATTGGTGAAATTAAAGAAATAAGCGATATTCATATTTGGGAAATTACTTCCAAGATGTACTCTATGACAGCCCATATTAAAATCCTCAATATGAGCATCGATAAAAACAAGGAAATTTTAGATAAGATCAATAAATATGTTGATGAAAAATATGATATAGAGCATACAACCATACAGTTTGAACCTTATAAATAAGTCTAAAGCAAGAGGAGGTGAAAGAGATGAGAAAGATGAAAAAGATGCTTTTCTGCTTGATAATAATTCCTTTATTAACAGGATGCGCCAGAGAAGAGGTCGCGGTAAACATTCCTGTGGATATGGAAGTAACCAAACTTGCCCAAATTCTCGAAAATCCAGCCTTGTATGATAATGAGAAGGTCTTGCTTAGTGGTGTTGTTGGTCATGGTTGTCTGAAATGCCCCGGTGATTTTCCTTATCAGGAAGGGGCAAGTTCGATTGAAATACTTGTTAAAGGATTCCGGCGACCAAGATTAAGGCGGGGACAACCAGTAAGGGTCTATGCTGAAATAAAAGCAGGAGAAAAAAAGGTAGTCATTTCAGCGTTGGCAATGGAGGTAATAAAATGAAATTTTATCAGTTTGCTCTTATGAATCTGATGCGCAGCAAAAGTCGCACTATGTTAACGACCTTAAGCGTTGCTGTTGCTACGGCAACCCTGTTTGTGGTTTTTTCCTTGGATAGAGGTTATCAATCAGCAGTCAGTGAAGAATTGGTTAAAAATACGGGTATCCATATGTTCGTCACCAGAGAAGGGTGTCCTATTGAAGCATCATCAGTAATTGCTCAGGGAGGAGTAAGTCCACTCTATATTCCAGAAGATTTCGCAGCAAGAGTAAAGGATGTCCCATATGTGAAAGAGGTGATGCCTTTTAAGATATACGCCATTACCACTCCGGATGGTTTAAGAACCGATATCTTCTTCGGCGTAACTGATGCAATTCAAAGAATAAGGCCTGATTGGAACCTGAAAGGTGCCTGGTTTAAGGATGAAAACTCAGTTATCCTTGGCGCTGAAATTGCTAGGATAGAAATGCTAAAACCTGGCGATAAAACATATATTGAACACTTTGATAAAGAATTTGAGGTAACGGGTGTGCTTGAACAAAACTTTACCCAGGATGATGGGTTTTTCTTTCTGCCACTTGCCACGGCACAAAGATTAATTAAAAGAGAGGGAAAACTTTCGGCGATCGCCCTGCACTTAGAAAATCTTAACCACTTAGACGATGTAAAAATTACACTTGAAGGGCTCCTGCCTGAGGACTATTTTGCTGTCACTGCCAAGGCATTAGGTGAAGGAGTACTGAAGTTTTTTGGCTCAACCCGGGCGATGATGTTTATGATGATTCTTATTGCCTTAATTGTCTGCACCTTAGGAATAGCAAATACAATGTTAATGACTACTGTTGAAAGAAGAAAGGAGTTCGCTTACCTGAAATGTGTCGGTGCGGGGTTTCTTGATATTTCCCGTCTCATATTTTTAGAGACATTAATTATTTCATTGATCGGCACAGCACTCGGGCTAATTATTAGTATTTTCCTGATACCAGGTTTTGAACACTTTATCCGAGGGGCATTGGTTGTATATGTTCCCGCAGCCAAGATTGTAAGACCCGGAGTGGATATAGCCATTTTGTCTTCGGCGATTGTTATTCTCGTAGGAATTTTTGCCGCACTTTATCCGGCGGTTAAATCAGCCAAAATAGCGCCAATGGAGGCGATAAGAAATGAATAACCAGACAATAATTGAAATAAAAGATGTGGTGAAAATTTACAAAAGGGGTGAAGAAGAGGTTCATGCCGTTGATGGGATCGGTCTTGAGATAAAGAAAGGTGAGTTTTTATCTGTGGTTGGGCCATCGGGTTCGGGTAAGACCACACTATTAAATATTATTGGCTGTGTTGATAATCCTACCCAGGGCACAGTTAAAATAAATGGTCAGGATGTTACCACAGTCAAAGAGGCAAGATTAACAAAAATTAGAAGAGATGCTATAGGGTTTGTATTTCAGCAATTTTTTTTAATCCCTACGCTTACTGCTTTAGAAAATGTTCAACTCCCCGGGCTCTTTGCCAAAAATATAAACCGGGTTAAGCAGGCAGAGGAACTATTAAATTTAGTCGGGCTTAACAAAAGAATACATCATAGGCCCGCACATCTTTCCGGCGGAGAGATGCAGAGGGTGGCTATTGCAAGGTCGCTGATAAATTCTCCCTCGGTTCTTCTGGCAGATGAACCCACCGGAAATTTGGATTCAAAAAATGCGGAAATGATTTTTAAGATATTTGATGAATTAAATAAAAACGGTCTAACCGTTATTGTGGTGACCCACAATATGGAACTGGCAAAAAATTGCCGCAAGGTTATCTTATTAGAAGATGGAAAGATTAAAAATGCTTAAACCTGTGGGCTTAGTTTTTCTTATTGGTATTTTTGTTGGTATTTTTGTTCAGCCAGCGGAATCTACACTCTTTCTTACCGCTGATAAGGACCTCCGCTATCAAGGTAATAAGTTTAAGGTTGAGGCATTAGGGCTTAGTCTCAGAAAGGTATTTGCTGATGAGATGGGGGATAGAATTATCCTATTTACTCAGATAGATTCAATGCATAATTTCCAGGAGACAATGTTAGAGCAGGGTTATATTCAATATAAGGGGCCATTAGGAAGATGGAACTTAATCGCGGGTCGCTATATATTGCCCTTTGGATTGCTGCCGAATTATAGAAGCAAGCGGCTGCTTATTGAGACTCTGGAATATGAGACTATCGGTATAGGGTTTGATAATGGATTGCAGCTTTCCGGGGTGCTTAAGAATTTTGATTATGCAATTTCTGTGAGCCAGGGAGTAGGAGTCAGGAGATGGACTGATATTGATAATGATGGGTTGATTACTGCAAGGATTGGTTATCAGGGAGTGGAGTTTGAGGATTTAAGGATTGGCATATCAGGACTTTCAGGCAGGGTTCTGCCGGATAAAATGCATCACCCGATGAAACATTCTAAATATAAAAGATTAGTAGCCCTTGATTTGACTAAATATTACGGTCTAATTGCCTGGCGTGGTGAACTAACTTTCGGAGAAGAAGCAGGTAAAAGACTCAGCGGGCTCTTTAGCGGGGTTGATTATGCCTTATTTCCTAAAATAGACCTAAACTTAGGATTGACCCATTTAAATCGGGATGGAGATAAAAAAGATGCCTTGACTATTGGGTTGACTTATAACTTAGCCGGTTTTCAGATAAGAGCGGCTCAAAAGTTATCTTTAGGGGGTGAGAGAGATGAGTTTTCTTTTCAGGTTTACAGGCTTTTTACCAGGACTTTTTAGTTTAATATTAATAACCTCAGTTTCTGCTCAGGAAGTATTTATCTGCGTCTGGAGAAATCCGGAGAGAACAATGACTAAAATTTTCCCTCAGGCAAAGGATTACAGAACCGTTGATATAAAAATATCCAAGGAAAAACTGGACATAATAGAAGAAAGATTGGGAAGCAAACTCCTGCCCGGTCAGAGAGAGCAATATCAATACTATGAGATGATAGGCGCAAAAGGCAATTTATTGGGACACACCATTGCTGCCGCCCAGAGGGGAGAATTTGGTGTTATTGAATTTATCTTTGGATTAGATATAAATAGAAAAATAAATGGAATTTATATCCAACGGGCAAGAGAAAGAGATAAGGAATTCAAAAAGAGAGAGTTTTTAGAGCAGTTTATGGGAAAGAGTCTAATTGACAAAATCCAGCTCGGTGAGGATATAAAAGCAAGGAACACAGTTGGAACCGCAGCGGTTATATTGGGGGTAAGAAAAGAACTCATTACTTTTGACGAACTTGTTAGGTCTAAAAAGAAGATTGAGGAAATAGAGTGAAAGAAAAATAAGGGATAGAATCAGAGCAAAGGTTAGCCATCTTATAAATGAAAAATGCAGTCAATTATTGCTGATATTTTTACATTTATTGTGGATGAGGGAAGAATTTTATTCCTTTTAATAAGCATAGCTGTTTTGCTTGAGGGGTTGCTATATCTTTTCTTTCCCCGAAGAGTAAAAAGGGTAGTGGAAGAGTGTCCCCTTTTCTTATTTCGTATCCTTGGCGGATTAGCGATAATATTTGGGTTGATTTTGTTCTATTTATATATAGAAATCTTAAGTCCATTGTTTATGAGATAATATGAGAAGAATAGGGTTAATAATATTTTTGTTTTGTCTGGTATCCGCTAGTTTAAGAGCAGATGAGATGGGTTTAAAAGAGGCGATGTTTTATCAAAAATTAGAAGACAACAAAGTCTGGTGCCAGCTCTGTCCTCGAAAATGTATTATTGCTGAGGGAAAGAGAGGTTTCTGCCGGGTAAGGGAAAATCGTGAAGGAAAATTATACACCCTGGTTTATGGAAAACCCTGCTCAGTAAATGTAGGACCTATTGAGAAGGCACCCTTATATCACTTTATCCCAGGCCACCGAAGGCTCTGCCTGGCTACGGTAGGCTGTAATCTAAGATGTAAATTCTGCCACAACTGGTCTATCTCGCAGGTAGGACCGGGTGAGGTAAGGGAATATAATTTATCTCCAGAGGAAGTAGTTGGAGAGGCTAAAAGGCGAGGGGTAAACTCTATTTCCTTTACCTATACTGAACCCACCATCTTTTATGAATATATTTACGACATCTCTAAACTGGCTAAAAAAGAAGGGATCAGGACCTCTATTGTCTCCAACGGCTATATTAACCCTGAGCCCTTAAGAAGACTCCTTCCATATCTTGATGCTGTAAAAATAGATCTTAAGGCATTCACAGAAAAATTCTATAGAGAGGTCTGCGAGGCTGAACTTGAGCCGGTATTAAATACATTAAAGGTTTTAAAAGAAGAGGGAGCCTATTTTGAGATTGTCAATCTAGTGATTCCAACGCTTAATGACTCACCCGAAGAGATCAGAAAGATGTGTGAGTGGATAAAAGATAACTTAGGGAAAGATGTCCCTCTACATTTTAGTCGCTTTACACCTGCATATAGATTAACCCACCTGCCATCTACACCAATTAAAACTTTGGAGAAGGCTATAAAAATTGCTCATGATGTAGGGTTAAGATATGTTTATATTGGCAATGTCCCGGGACATAAATACAATTCTACCTTCTGCCCACAGTGCAAGAAAAGGCTTATTCATCGGATTCATTTTTCTGTATTAAGTAATGACATAGAAAATGGAAAATGTAAGTTCTGTCACTATGAAATTGCCGGGGTCTGGAAATAAGATGCTGAAGGTTTTGCTTATATGTATTATTGGACTTTTTCTTATTTACAGTTTCTATATTGAGCCGAACAGACTAACTGTAACTCATATCACTATTAAATTTGAGAACTTAAATGAAAACTTAAATGGATTGACCGTACTTCATCTTTCTGATCTGCATTTAAATAAAATAGGGAAAAAAGAAAAGAAACTACTAGAGACAGTTAATCAACTAAATCCTGATATTTTAGTTATTACCGGTGATTTTGTTAATAAACGGGAAATGGTAGATGACTGTATTCAAATGATTAATAAATTCAAGGCAAAGTACGGGAAATGGGGAGTATGGGGCAATAATGACCACTGCATACTGAATCAAAAAGATAAAAAGAAACTGGCTGAATCTGAAATTGTGATACTTGGCAATGAGAATCAAAGCATAGCAATAAATCAGCAAAATATGTGGATTATTGGAGTAGATGACCCAGTAGGGGGCCATGATAACTTATCCCGTGCAATGGGTGGTGTTCCTGAGGAAGGTTTTAAGTTACTACTTTCCCATTCTCCAGCGATAATTGAAGAGGCGCACCGTGCCGGGATTGAATTAGTTCTGGCCGGTCATACGCATGGTGGACAGGTATATATTCCCTTGATCAGCCACTTGATTGTTCGCCTTCTCAGGGGGAAAGGGTACATTGCCGGACTATATTCAGTGGGGCAGACCTATTTGTATGTATCTCGTGGCATAGGAACAAGTATATTGCCACTTAGAGCGTTCTGTCCGCCGGAAATTACACTGATTAAATTAGAGAAAGAGAAAACTTAAAAAGCGCTGAATTGTTGTGGAAATGGGGTTAAATTATGTTACAAAGCAATAGCATAGAAGGTAGAAAATGCAAGTTCCATAAGTTATGAGATTTCAGGAATATGGAAATAGAATGAAAAAAGGCATTGGTTTGGCCGTATTGAGTACAGGTTTTGGTGGAATGGTTGCCCAGATGCTCCTTTTAAGGGAGCTTTTGATTGTTTTTTCTGGCAACGAACTCTCTATCGGCATTATTCTTGCCAACTGGCTCATCCTTGAGGCATTTGGATGTTTCTTCCTCGGCAAAAGGGCTGAAAACACCAAAAATAAAATTGAAACATTCGTTGGTATCACCATTCTATTCTCTCTATCCTTACCCGCAGGGGTTTATTTGACGCGCATCTTAAAAAATATTCTCGGCGTTTCCATAGGCGAGACGCTTGGATTTTTGCCGATGCTTTTTTCATCTTTTCTTATACTTTTACCGTCAAGTATATCTCACGGTGTATTGTTTACTTTCGGTTGCAAGATTTACTCCATGTTTTTCAACCGGGATGCATCCTCCGTTGGCAGGGTTTATGTTTATGAGACAATTGGTACAGTTGTTGCCGGAGTAGTCTGGACATATCTTTTGATTCCGTATCTCCACGCATTTCATGTAGCAGTAGGTCTTGCCATGTTAAATTTTTTTGTCTGCTTTTTTCTACTTCTACCTTACTGGAAAACCGGCTGGCTCCAAAAAACAATTATGGGCGTTTCCGTCTTGCTTCTGTTTTTTTCCGGTTATCTGGTTTTTGCCCAAGGGGCGGATAAACTTCACCATCTTTCAATAAAAACCCAGTGGAAAGCACAGAACATAGTTCATTATCAGAACTCCATATATGGTAATATCTGTGTTATTGAGAATGATGGACAATATGCCTTCTTCTTAGACGGTATTCCAAGTATTATAATACCTATTCCGGATATAGCGTTTGTTGAAGAATTTGTCCATCTTCCGCTTCTTTCGCATCCAAACCCTGAGAAACTGCTTATCTTAAGCGGTGGAGCCGGTGGTGTAATAAACGAGGCATTAAAACATCCATCAGTAGAACTAATTGAATATACGGAGATTGACCCTCTGGTACTTAAACTTATACGAAAATTCCCAACACCGCTGACAGAAAATGAATTGAACAACAGAAGGGTAAGAATCAAACATATTGATGGCAGGCTTTTTCTTAAAATGACGCAGGATAAATATGATGTAATATTAGTTGGTCTTACAGGACCGTCGGACTTACAGGCAAACAGATTCTATACAAAGGAATTTTTCTCTCTTGCAAAAGAAAGGCTGAATGAAGGCGGCATATTAGTTATTGGAGTGCCAGGCTCTTTGACTTACCTGAGTAGTGAATTGGGGAATCTCAACGGGTGTATCTTTAATACGATTAAGAGTGTATTTCCTTATCTGCGAGTAATTCCGAGGGACGGTGTGAATCTCTTCTTTGCATCAAGTTCTGAGGAAATTTCTTTGGTTGACGGAACACAACTTGTAAGCAGATTGAACGAGCGAAATCTTAAGGCAGATCTAATTATTCCCTGGCGTATTGAGCATAAGTTACATCCAGGGTGGGCGGACTGGTTCTTGGAACGTCTTGAAAGAAATACTCAAAAAATCAACCAAGATTTCAATCCCCTGGGGGTGTTTTACAGCATCTCCCATTGGAATGCAATCTATACGCCTTCTCTTCGCGGGCTCTTCAGGTGGCTTGAAGGGCTTAACCTGCGGATGTTTTTTATGCTCTTTATCATTTTTATTACTCTGTATTTGCTGATTCGTAGCAAAAAAAGAAAACTTTTCGGCTCAGGTATTCCTTTTTGTGTAGCCACAACAGGTTTTGCCGGAATGCTCTTTGATCTTACACTAATCTTCACATTTCAAGTAATTTATGGATATGTTTTTGCCTGGCTCGGACTTTTAGTGACATCTTTTATGGCAGGTGCAACCTGCGGTGCAATGACCATAACATCGGTTTTGCAATGGATAAAAAATGACCTTAAATTTTTTAAGAAGATGGAATTAACAATAATCTGTTTCTCTCTTGGACTGCCTTTTATATTTCTCATTTTACAGCCATATCTAGATAACCCTGTCGTATTTCCTTTTTTAAAGATATTATTTTTAGTTCTTTCGTTTATCAGCGGAGCTTTAATCGGCGCCGAGTTTCCACTGGCAAACAAGATATATCTGAGGGATGGTACAAATTTAAGCAGAACAGCCGGTCTTCTTTACGCTTCGGACCTTTTGGGCGGGTGGCTTGGAGGAGTTGTGGGTGCTGTTGTTCTTTTACCTGTTTTAGGACTTCTTGGCACCTGCATTGTAATTGCTTTACTTAAAATAAGCAGTCTCATTGTCGTAACCGGACAATCATTGGGAGGTATACAAGGTGTAAATTCTTAATAAATGGGTAATGTCAAAAACAATATGATAAAAGATACCCTCCCCCCGTCGGGGAGAGGGGTGTGGTGAGGGGGAGGAAATGAAGCGAAATAACATACAGAAATGTAGAATCTTGAGAAAAAGTCAAACTGATGCCGAAAGAAAACTTTGGTCTATATTACGCAATCGTCAATTATGTGGAATAAAATTTAGAAGACAATTTTCTATTGATAGATACATATTGGATTTTTATTCTCCAGAATATAAACTCGGTATAGAAGCCGACGGTG
>NDHX01000013.1 GCA_013626165.1 bacterium Unc6 | reverse complement strand
CTGATTATCTTTTGTGAGATACTCTGTTCCATAATCGTGAGGTTTTAAACTTTTAAAGCCATCTCTACTATTGACAGGTTTATTCCCGTTTTCCAGCCAAAGTCAAAATCATTTCTAACAATTTTTGTTCTGACCATTTCTTTCATTTTACAATGCTGATAAATTTACCTGGTTGAACGCAGTTCCTGTTTTACCCTATCTGCAAGAAATATTTTAATCAAAGATTGATAAGGAACGCCCTGGGATGTTGCGAGCGCTCTTATTCTTGACAGCAGATACCCGGGCATTCTTAATGAGATAGATTCTGTAGTGGGTTTCAGATTCGGAAAAATAACGGGTTCGGCTTTAGTTAGGTCAAAGTAGTCGGTTGAATCATGTTTTGCCCAGAACTTCCTTTCTTCATCCTCATTTTTAAACCTCGGGATAGGCTTTAATTTTTTCTTCATACACTCTCCTTTCTTTTTTGCTCATATTTCGTGCTGATATCACCCTGACCTTGTCTTTCGTAATAGTGAACACCACGAAGAGCAATCTCTCTGTTTTTGTTTTGCCATAAAGACCATACCTTTTCTCTTTCTGTGAATGTTTTTCATCCCCGAAAATAAATTTCGGATCGTTTTTAAAAACTTCTTCGGTTTCTCTGTTTGTTACTTTATGTTTGATTAAGTTTTTATCAATGTTGCCCTTATCCCATTCAAAGAAAATCGGTTCAGGTACTATTTTCATAAATATAGTATATCAAAAAAATATGCTTCTGTCAAGTAAAAAATGATTGTTGTAATTTTTTTTGTTTTTAGGTACAGGATTAAGGTTTGTCAATACTCTGGCGAACAGATTTAAATCTTCTCTTCCGTAATTATACTTTTCTTCAGCAAGAACAAATCTTCTTCATCAAAGTATTTGTTTAGTAGTAAAACCGTAATAAAAATGATTCCAAAGATGGAGGCAGTAAGGCACAGAATGCTAAAGTTGAGCAAACGTCCGTGGAAAATACCGAAAGGGATTATAAAATGAATTAACATACAGTTGAAAAAACCGGCCATCAAACAAGCAAGAAAGGGCAAAACAATATGCTTAAAAGATTCGCAAAAAGATGTTTTCAACTCCTTATTTATCAGGTTAATAAAATAAATACCACTAATGGTATAAGATAACGCTGTGCCTATCAAAACTCCCACAAAACCATATACAACAATGAGAATAATGCTTAGTGGTAAATTTAAAAGGAAAACCATTATAGCAACTCTCATCTGATATTCTGGTTTTCCTATTCCTGCAGCTATTACCGCTCCCGGTCCGGTTAAAATATTTATAAAGAACGCAATGGTTAAAATCTGCAGAGACAATGCTGCCTTTTCAAAATCCTGATTCATCCAGGTTAAAATAATTAAGCGGGCATTTATTACAAGGAAAAAACTTAAAGGTAAAGCGATTAACATAACATATTTTATACTCTTAAGGTATAGCAATTTTATTTTACTTATTTCTCTATTAGCATTGAGCTCTGAAACCGCTGGCAACAGAGCGGAAGTAATCAGTAAAATTAATCCTTTCGCTTTTTCAACAATTGCACTACCTAATTGATAGAAAGTTACTAATCCTAAACTCAAGAAATATGTAATCAATAACTTATCAGTTTGTGGGCCGGCTAAACTACCTAATTTAACAACTTGCAACTTATACCCAAACCCAAATAATTTCTTAAACATTTCTTTACTGAACAATAAAGGATTAAATTTTAACTGGGGCAATATTTTAAAGGCGATGATGATGTTGATTATGCTGGTTATGACAAGGATAATGGCATTGTTGACCATTAGTCCTGGTAGTCCATAGCCCCTCTCCAAAAAGAAGATTGTTCCAATAATCATAGGTATAGAGAGGGCTATGGCTATTTTGTTAGTAATATCCATTCGCTGCAAGCCACCTTGAATTGCTCCAAAAGCGCTTAAGGCACTGGAGATGGCAAAGATGATAATCCCGAGTAGAAAGACAAACCAGGCTTCACTGTATAATTCCGGTGGGATATTAAACAAATCGAGCAGGGGGTTTAATAATAAAAAAGGTTAAGGTAAAAATCAATATGGCAAATATTGAATAAAAAATACAACCAGTATTGACAATCTGATTTATGCTTTTATAATCTTTTTTGGTATAATATTCCGCGATATATTTTACAAAAGAAGTTCCGATGCCAAAATCAAGCAAACCAAAATAACCGGTGAGCACAGCCACCATTGCCCAGATGCCAAACCTTTCAATACCAATATGACCGATAATATAGGGAGTTAAGAATAAAGCAACTAATATTCCCCAGAAACTTCCTAAGATATTAAATTTCGTATTTCTGATTATCTTCTGTGAGATACTCTGTTCTGGTTGCAGCATATCCTTCCCTCATTTTGTCCATTCAAATAGAATCTTCTGTTTTGACTGAATAAAAGTTATCTCAAACTTGTCAAAAATATCTGTTCTTCCTAATAGGAGAGGTACCTGCTCAATTTGTGCCCAAGCAATCTTTGCAGGGAAACTCTCTTTCCCGATAGTCAAATTCACCTTAGTATAAATCACACTTACGACTCCATTTAATCCTTGAACTTCATCTATATGTTCTCTCTTTGTCTTTAATCCAAGATACAGTCCAAGCTGATAGGGAATTACCGTAAAATCTGCTCCAGAATCGATGTACATATATTCAACCACTTGACGGCCATTTTCCCCTTTCAAAATTACTTTGGCTACTGGCCGAAAAATAAACGTCCCCTTGGAAGAACGCTCCCTGCGGTATTTAAATTCTATGGGCATCTCTCTTTCCTGTAAAAAATAAAAGCATCGCCTACCGGAACTTTCCAAAGAACAACTTCCTTTTTAGGATATTTCCTCTTCGCTTTTTCATAAACTTTACCAGGGTCCATACCAGAAAGGACTACTTTTTTCTCCGCAATGGCTACATACTTTCCAGCATACTTCGTCAAATCTGCCTTCAAAAACCACTCAAAATTCTTATCCATTTGATTCACCTCCAACTCCAAAATCCAATAAACCAAAATAACCGGTGAGCACAGCCACCATTGCCCAGATGCCAAACCTTTCAATACCAATATGACCGATAATATAGGGAGTTAAGAATAAACCGACTAATATTCCCCAGAAACTTCCAATTGTGTTAAAAATAGTGTTTCTGATTATCTTTTGTGAGATACTCTGTTCCATTTGGATATATTTATCTCTTCATCAATAAGAGTTTTTTAATTATGTTTAAGAATAATCTTTACTCGCCGATAAGGTTCACTGTGCCTGTCATCTTTGTCACTTTTGTCATCTGTTTAACACTGATTCCTATTTTCATTATATTTTCCGCGACCTTACTCTATTTTCTTCCACGACAACGAAATTCTTTTCTAATTCTACTAAGAGACCTATTAACAAACTTTTTATTTTAAAGACTATAAATTCTGGCGATTTTGGTGCGAATCTTAAGAGAATAACACCCCTTACTTGTGCTGTCTACTTGAATACCAATTCAGCAAAATTCTTATCAAAGGTAAGAATTATTCTGTCTTGTTATAATAGCAATGTTTAACATTTTAAAAAATTAAAAGTTTAACATCTTGACAAATTAATAACAGGGTATATGTGCCCCAAGAAGGATTTGAACCTTCGGCACCAGGTTTAGGAAACCTGTGCTCTATCCGGACTGAGCTATTGGGGCATATGGTTTATGCACCTTCTTTAACTTTTAAAATTTCTTCTTCAAGTTCTAAAATCTTTCCTATCTTCTTAAGTGCAGACTTTTCAATCTGTCTTATCATTTCTTTGCTTATCCTGAATGTTTTTGTTACTTCTCAGTAAGTGTTTTTGGGATTCTATTTTCAATTCCAAATCGTAAGATAAAAGACTGTCTTTCTCTTTCTGAAATAGTTTTGTATTGTTTCCACTGCAACAGACTCTATTGTTCTTTCTTTTCTTTTAATACCCCATGCGCTGCTGCAAGCCTTGCCAGAGGAACTCTGTAAGGTGAACAACTTACATAGTCAAGACCCGCCCTGTGGCAGAATTCAACGCTTGAACCCTCGCCTCCGTGTTCTCCACATATTCCACACTTAAGTGTCGGTCTTACACTTCTTCCTTTGCTAACTCCCATTTTTACAAGCTGACCCACACCTGTTTGGTCTAATGAAACAAACGGATCGGATGTAAGAATTCCCTGTCCGATGTAGTATGGAAGGAATTTCCCGGAGTCATCTCTTGAAAAACCGAATGTCATTTGTGTAAGATCATTTGTCCCGAAACTGAAAAATTCAGCCTCCTTAGCAATTGCATCAGAGGTGAGTGCAGCCCTTGGAACCTCTATCATTGTTCCAATCAAATATTCAATTTTGATCTGATGTTCTTTCATCACCTCTTCTGCAGCCTTTGTAATTATTGCCTTCTGGTGGATAAATTCCTGAACATGCCCTACAAGTGGAACCATTACCTCAGGGTGAACACTGCTTCCTGACTTTATAACGGCTGCTGCTGCCTCAAATATTGCCTGTGCCTGCATCTGTGTAATCTCCGGCATAACTATACCGAGCCTGCATCCTCTTAATCCAAGCATCGGATTGAATTCGTGCAGTTCTTCTACTCTATGAAGAAGTGCCTCCAATTGCTTTATGTTGCCTTCAATATCGGTGTCAGGGATTTTTATAATTTTATCAACCCTTAACTGTGTTTTTAGATTTCTTATCGTTTCAGGTGTTACATCTTTCCCGCATTTTAATTCTGCTAAAGAGGTTATAATCTCTTCTCTTTTCGGTAAAAATTCATGAAGCGGAGGGTCCAACAATCTTATTGTTACAGGAAATCCTTTCATTGTCTCAAAAAGCTCTATAAAGTCTTCTCTTTGCATAGGCAAAAGTTTTTGAAGAGACATCTTTCTTGAACTTTCATCTTTTGCAAGTATCATCTCCTGCATCAGAGGAAGTCTTTCCGGGGCAAAAAACATATGCTCTGTTCTGCAAAGTCCGATACCTTCTGCGCCATTTGCTCTTGCTATAATAGCATCTCTTGGTATATCTGCATTTGCCCTTACTTCAAGTTTTCTTATTTGATCTGCCCACTGTATCAGCTCACCATATTCTGACTTTGCCAACTCTTTTATATCCGGTTTTATTGTCGGAACATTACCGAGCATTACCTCGCCTGTTGAGCCATCAATTGCCACATAATCACCCTTTTTAATTTTTATATTACCTATTGCCATTGTGCCTTGTTTTTCATTTATACGAACAGCTGAACAGCCTGCAACACAGGGTTTTCCCATCTGTCTTGAGACAATAACTGCATGGCTTGTTGCTCCGCCTGTTGCTGTTAATACCCCCTGAGAACGGGCAACACCCTCTATATCGTCAGGGCAGGTCTCATTTCTTACAAGAAGAACTTTTTCTCCTGATTTTGCCGCATTTACAGCGTCTTCTGCTGTAAAATATACCTTTCCGACTGCTGCACCGGGAGATGCATTCAACCCTTTGGCAATGACTTTTGGTTTTGCCTTTACATCTATCCTTGGATGAAGAAGCTGGTCAAGCTGTTCCGGTTCAACCCGTAACACTGCCTCTTCTTTTGTTATAAGTCCCTCATGAACCATTTCAACTGCAATTTTTATTGCCGCTGCGCCTGTTCTTTTGCCATTTCTGGTTTGAAGCATATAAAGTCTATTTTCTTGAACTGTGAACTCAAAATCTTGAACATCCCTGTAGTGCTTCTCAAGTTTCTGGGTTATTTCAATCAGCTGGTTGTAGACATCTGGCATCAACGCCTTCATTTCCGATATATTCCTTGGTGTTCTTATTCCCGCTACAACATCTTCGCCTTGCGCATTTGTGAGAAATTCTCCAAAAAACTCTTTTTGACCCGTGGATGGATCTCTTGTAAAACCTACACCGGTTGCAGATGTCTCGCCCATATTTCCGAAAACCATCATCTGTACATTTACTGCTGTTCCGATATTATGCGGTATCTTATACTGTTTCCTATAAAATACTGCTCTTTCGTTGTCCCAGGACTTAAATACAGCACCTCTTGCCATTTTTAACTGTTCCATGGCATCCTGAGGAAATGTTTTCCCCAGTTCTTTTAATTTTTTCTTATATTCTTCAACAAGTCCTTTTAAGTCCTGTGCGTTTAGTTCGGTATCAGATGTAATATTCTTTTTTTCTTTTTTCCCATGCAGTATAGTCTCAAACACATTTTTATCTATATCAAGAACGACATTTCCAAACATTTGCACGAATCTTCTATAGCAATCCCATGCAAACCTTTCATTGTTTGTCTTTTTTACAAGACCTAAAACTGTTTTATCGTTTAATCCCAAATTTAAGATTGTATCCATCATACCAGGCATAGAAAACTTTGCACCTGAACGAACAGACACAAGAAGCGGATTGTCTATACTTGCAAACTTATATGAAGATACCTCTTCAAGTTTTTTTAAGTTTTGTTCCATTTCAATATCTACATCTGAGGGTAGTTTTCCATTACTTGTAAAATATAGATTACAAACCTCTGTTGTAATTGTAAAACCTGGAGGAACAGGAACCCCTATATGTGTCATCTCTGCAAGGTTTGCACCTTTCCCACCAAGAAGAGATTTCATATCTTTCCTTCCCTCTGCTTTACCATTGCCAAAAAAATAAACATATTTTGCCATACCTAACTCCTTCCTATTTCTTTATCCTCTTCGCCAATCAGGAGGATACAGCAGACAGGAGACAGGAGACAGGAAAAACTATTTCTTCCCTACCTCCTACCTACTATCTACTACCTACTATTTCTTTATCTAACATTCATTCAAGCTTTTTATCTAAATACTCTTTTAAGTTTTCAATATGTATTCTTTCCTGTTGCATTGTATCTCTATCTCTTACTGTAATTTTTTTATCTTCTAATGATTGAACATCTACTGTTACACAATACGGTGTTCCTATCTCATCCTGCCTTCTATATAATCTTCCGATAGAACCCGTATCATCATAGACCACATAGTAATTGCCTGGGAAAATATTTTTAATATTTTTTGCAAGTTCAACAATATCAGGGCGATTTCTTAACAGTGGAAGTATTGCCACCTTGACCGGAGCAAGACTGGGATGAAGCCTTAAAACTACACGTTTTTCTCCTCTTACAATTTCTTCCGAATAGGCATCTATAAGAAAAGCAAGCAATGCTCTGTCTACACCGCCTGAGGGTTCTATAACATATGGGAAAAATTTGGTGTTTGTCTTTTCATCAAGAAGACTCAAATCATTTCCGCTTATCTTTGAATGTTGGCGAAGGTCAAAATCTGTTCTGTTCGCAATTCCCTCTAATTCACTTGGCCCCATCGGAAAAAAATATTCTATGTCATAACAATCTTTTGCGTAGTGTGCAAGTTCTTTTTTTTCATGTTGCCTTACCATTAAATGCTCTTTTTTTATGCCCAACCTTTGATACCATAAAAGCCTTTCCTGTATCCAGTATTGATGCCACCTCTGAGCTTCACCGGGTTGTACAAAAAACTCTAATTCCATCTGTTCAAACTCCCTTGAACGAAATATAAAATTGCCTATGGTTATTTCATTTCTAAACGCTTTTCCATACTGTGCAATGCCAAAAGGGAGTTTTTTTCTGGATGTGGTTAAAATATTTTTAAAATTCACAAAGATACCCTGTGCTGTTTCCGGTCTAAGGTATACGGTTGATGTAGAATCTTCAACAGAACCTACAAATGTTTTAAACATAAGGTTGAATTGTTTAGATTGGGTAAGTGCCCCTTTACATTCCGGACAGGTTTGTTTTACTATATCCTCTCTAAATCTCTTTTTACATTCTTTGCAATCAACAAGCAGGTCTGAAAATCCCTGTATATGTCCAGATGCCTCCCATACAGATGGATTCATAATTATACTTGTATCAAGCCCTACGATATCATCCCTCTGATATACAAGTGCTCTCCACCATGATTTTTTTATGTTTTTTTTCAACTCAACCCCAAGAGGCCCAAAATCCCATGTGCCGCTTAGTCCTCCGTATATCTGGCTCCCGGGAAATATAAAACCCCTTCTCTTACAAAGGGAGACTATTTTCTCCATAATGTCGTTCTGTTCCACTTTTTGATCCTTTTTTATTAACCTTAAAAAATCTTTTCTTATGAAATTATTTTGACGGTTTCATTCCACATTTTAGGAAGATTTTCAAAATGGAAAAGCCAGAACCTTTCAATTATATTCAATGCAAATCTTTGCAATGTCCAGTGAACCTTTATCCTTTGTATCTGCTGATAATCCATTCTCAAAAGGCTATTAAGAAGTGCAAATGCGCCAACTGGCACATAGATAATATCCTTAAAATAAGAGAGGCAATTTTCACATACTGTTCCTCCGCCAGCAGGACTAAATCCTGCCTTTACTTCGGTGGTTTTACCGCATCTTATACAATTTTTAAGTTTTGGCGCAAATCCGCACAAGGACAAAAGTTTTATCTGATAGCCGACACATATTCCAAACAAATTATTATATTTCTCAAGAGATAAAATCGTATTGTTTGTAATATCATAAAATCCGCCCTGTCCAAGATGTAGAGCCTTATCTGTCATATCCAGTATAATACTTCCACAGATTAGTTTTTCATAATTGTTTCTTATATTCTCATATCTTTTTATAATATCAGCCTGTGAAATGAGAAAATAATCTTTTTTTGGGTTTTCATAAAAAACAAAGTTTATGCAGGTTAATGGTTCAAGGGTGCTTCCAAAATTTGACTTTTTTCTGTGATACCCCTTTGCAACTGCTCTTATTTTACCGGATTCTTTTGTTAATATTGTTGCAATCCTGCTTGTTTCTTTAAAAGGATAATATTTTATAACAATTCCTGTTGCTTT
This sequence comes from bacterium Unc6, assembly GCA_013626165.1. Lineage (NCBI taxonomy): Bacteria > Pseudomonadati > Candidatus Omnitrophota > Candidatus Velesiimonas > Candidatus Velesiimonas alkalicola. The sequence continues at coordinate 21,792 of NDHX01000013.1, read as the reverse complement.
TTTAATTCTATCCATACTATTTCTAGAATATTTGGAATACCAATGTTGTTATCGTGGCTCCGGTTGAAGCACTGATAATAACTTCCCATACAGCATACATCCTTTTGATATTCTGTTTTGTGCGATAAGAAATGCAAGAATAAATGTTGAAACAATTATAAACCTGTTATTTGAAACGAATGAAGCTGCTGTCCATATGGCAAAAGTCAGTGCAGAATGTCCGCTTGGCACCCCCCCTAAGAGGAGTTTTTTTCTGAAATATCGTCTTTATATATATTGTTGCTGCTAATAAAATAAGCGTAATAAGCGCATCACGCCAGTCCGAATGTCTTAACCTGTTCATACTATCTGTCAACTTCTCAACAAACGGTTATCTGACAAAGATTATATAACCAATCAATAGCGCATTTAATGCCGATATCAAAACACCGCCTGCAACAACATCTTTTATCATTTTGATTACAGGACGAAATTTGTCTGTTACTGTGTTTATTATAAGTTCAATCGCAATGTTAAAAATCTCTGCAAATTATAACCAAAGAAACCGTAAGACCTAAAATCATAATATCACTTTTATTTTCAAGTATAAGCAAGGCAATTATTATAATGACCACCGCAACAATAAAATGCAATCTCATATTCTTCTTGGGTTTTTAGAACATAAACTATCTTCTCTATTGCCGCATTAAAACTATCCACTATTGTTCTGGTAGGTTTCATAAATCCTGAGTAAGTTTTAATATTTTATATTCATAATACCTCATCTTTTTTCTTGATTTTTTATCTTTATCGCTAAAACCAATAAGATGAAGTATGCCGTGTATTATATATCTGGATATTTCTTTCTCAAACGAAATTTTTAGTCTTTTTGAAGTTTCTGATGCAATTTCGGAACATACAAGTATATCTCCTAGGTAATTTTCTTTTTTATGTTTTTCAAATTCAAAAGCAAGCACATCAGTCGGATTATTTTCCTGTCTGTATATTTTATTGTATTTCTGTATTGTATTTTTAGAACATATCACTATTGTTAAAGAACAATTTTTTTTATTAAATAAATCAAGGGTCTGTTGTGCTGTCTTTTTTATCAGTTGTGCCGATATTTTTTGTTTCACCCTTTTCTGTATATATATCCTTTGTCCTTTTACCGTCCGTGTCTGCATATTTTATTCTCCCGTGTAGAGCACCTATAAGTGTTTTTGTAAAAAATTCGACAATTGTGAATTGGGCTCCCCGTTTTTTAATATTTGATTTTGTTTGCCAAAAATCCTTCATTTCTGATCTGTCTGGTATGCGGATATTATTTTCTGTACAAGTTCATGTCTTACAACATCATCAATTGTAAGACGGATAAATTTTATTCCTCCAATATTTTTTAATATAGGTTCTGATTTCAGCAACCCTGTTGCCTTACCCCCCGGAAGGTCGCTTTGAGTTATGTCTCCTGTAATAATTATCTTGCACTCAAAACCCATCCTTGTCAGGCACATCTTTATTTGTTCAGGGGTGGCATTCTGTGCCTCATCAAGTATAACAAATGCATCATTTAGTGTTCTTCCCCTCATATATGCAAGAGGCGCCATTTCTATCGCACCACTTTCTATGTATCTTTGTATCTTTTCAGGGTCAACCATATCATAAAGAGCATCGTAAAGCGGTCTTAGATATGGACCTACTTTTTCAGATATATCACCGGGTAAAAATCCCAGGCTTTCCCCCGTTGCCTCTATTGCAGGACGCACAAGTATTATTCTACTTACTTTTTCCATTGAGAGATATTCAATTGCCATTGCCATAGCAAGATATGTTTTGCCTGTTCCCGCAGGCCCTATACAGAACACAATATCATAATCCCTCATTGTGGCCACATACTGTCTTTGTCCCTCGCTTTTGGGATATATCACCTGTTTTTTTGATGCAACATGTACTGCCCATCGTTCATCTTTTTTCTGCAGGTCTATAACACTTCTGTGTCTTGTATTTTCTACAACATCGTCTTTTTTTATAAAACCATTTAACTTAAATTTATTTTTTAAATCTACAATTATTTTCCTTGCAGACTCAACAGATTTTTCATCCCCTTGAATTATAAGATTATAATCTTTTATAAGAATTTTTGAACCAGTATTTTTTTCAACAATTCTTATGTTCTCGTCATAAGTTCCGAGAATACCGCGAAGTTCATCTATTGATGTTATAGGGATTGTAGATTCAGGCATAAGTTAATTAGACTCAATTTCCTAACAAATAAGGCAGCATAGAAATGTCAAATATCAAATGTCAAATGTCATTACAAATAAGATGTCAATGGCCCTTTAACCTTCTACACCTAAAATACTTAAAACATTTTAACCTTTGAATCTTCTATTTGATATAGATATATCCTCTGTTTCCTTCTATATCTTTATCAACAGTCTTTTTATAAGGTTATTTTTTTATGTGACCCTTCGGATATTCCTCTATCCTTATTTCATATCTTATATCTTTCTTTGATACAGGTTGTTCAAGAAGCGCAGGACTTCCAACAACAACTCCCCTGTTTCCAGTTGTAATATTCTGATCTTTTCTTTCTATTTCCTCTCCTATAATTCTTACTTTATATCCTGCGCAGCCGGTTATTGCAAAACAAAGCACCAGTAAATAAACAATGTTTTTCATAAGCCTCCTCTTTTATAACGCATCCACCTACAATCTTGGTAAAAACGATACTTTTCTTTTTGCATAACATTGGTTTGTTTTTTAACCCCTATTTTTCATTTCTGTTGCGAAAGAACCTTATCTTCGATTTCAGGAAAAGGATTTTGCCATTGCCATCCAGTTTTCCCTGTCCTCCTAAAATGCTCTAATCTCCTTATCGTAATCTCAGTAAATATAGGGTCAATATCAAATGTATATACTTTTCTTTTCAATTGCTCCCCAGCGATCAAGGTAGTTCCAGAATGGGCAAAGAAGTCTACAACTAAATCTTTTTCATCCGTTGCTGATAAAATTATTCTCTCTATTGCTTTCAAAGGTTTCTGGGTATAACAACCGGGGACATTTTCTTCCATCCTATAAAATACTTGCTGAATATCTACCCACACATTGCCAGCTCTTATATACTTCGATTTGCTTCGTTCTAAATTTTCTGTAATTCTTCCATTAATTTCTTTATAGTATCCCCTTAATATTTTAGGAATATCTGTATATTCAGCTTCTACATTAAAATCGGGATTGCCCTTAACATAATAAAGGAGTTCCTGTCTAACCCACATCCAGTTTTTTTGCGTTCCATATCCTCTTTGGTTTCTCATGGTAATGAAATTTTTAGGTTTCAACTCCTTGAATTCTCTTATTAAAATAATAAAATCAGGAAGAGGTTGAAGATTGTCTTTGTAATCTGCACCTAACCAAACATAAAAATGAGCATTTTTATCCATCACTAAAATTGCATTTCGCACCCATTTTTCTGAAAACCTTAAATATTCTCCTATATTTATTTTAAAGAGAGCGTTTGTATTTGCATTTCCCACCGGCACATTATAGGGTGGGTCATTTACAACTAACTTTGCTTTTTCCACGCCCATTATTTTTCTTACATCTTCCAGATTTGTTGCATCCAATACGCCTACCTTATGTCCATTAACTGAGTCCTCCCACACATCTCCATACTTTAACCTGCATAATGGTAATATCTTTTTTTGTAATTCTCCATGAAGGTCTAACCGTTCAAGTCCTTCGGTGGTTCTCCCCTTACTTTTGCCTTTTTCAATAAGGTCTAAATCTGGAAACAAATTCAAATTTTGGTTCTCTTTCACTTTCATATCAATCCGAGCCGAATTTCATATAACTGTCTACTATATTTATATGCAATTCCTTTAACTGCCCTTGAGATACTTCCGATGGTGCTTCTGTCATAAGACATATTGCTTTTTGTGTTTTTGGAAATGCAATTACCTCTCTTATGTTGTCATCACCTGTTATAAGACGAACCAATCTGTCAAGCCCCGGCGCAATGCCGCCATGTGGCGGTGCGCCATATGCAAATGCATTAAGTAAAAATCCAAACCTCAATCTTGCCGTTTCTTTATCTATACCAAGAAGTCTAAATATCTTTTCCTGTAAATCCCTGTTATGAATTCTTATACTTCCTCCTCCTACTTCTAAACCATTTATAATTACATCATATGCCCTTGATCTTACCTTTGAAGGTTCTTTGTCAAGAAGTGCAATATCTTCTTCTTTTGGTGCTGTAAATGGATGGTGTTCTGCCTCCCACCTTCTTTCTTCTGTGTTGTAAAAAAACATCGGAGACTCTGTAACCCAGACCGGTTTAAATATCCCTTCTGGAATTATTCCAATCTTTTCTGCAATATAGCACCTGAGCCTTCCAATCCAGTGAAGAACATCCGGTTCTTTACCTGCCATTACAAAAATCATATCTCCCTGTTTTGCGTCAAACAACTCAATTATTTTTTTCAAAGATTCTTCTTTAAGAAACTTTACCACAGGAGATTCAATCTGCTCCTGTTTTATCTTAAACCAAACAAGTCCACTTGCACCAAATCCCTTCGCAGCTTGCGTAATTTCATCTATCTGGGATCTTGATAAATCGCATTTAACACATATTGCCCTTATGCTTCCCTTTACATCTACAATAGTTTTAAAAACCTTAAACTCTGTATCTTTTAGAATATCCGTTAAGTTTTTAATCTCATATTTAAACCTCAAATCAGGTTTATCTGTTCCAAATCTTTCCATCGCATCTTTGTAGCTTATTATTGGAAAAGGCTCAGGGAGATTAATATTGCTAACCTTTGAAAATATTTCTCTTAAGAGTTCCTCTGTCATATTCATTACATCATTTTCATCTACAAAAGACATCTCCATATCAATCTGTGTAAATTCGGGCTGCCTGTCTGCTCTTAAATCCTCATCCCTGAAACACCTTGCAATCTGATAATATTTTTCAAATCCTGAAACCATTAAAATTTGTTTAAACAATTGGGGAGATTGAGGAAGCGCATAAAATTTTCCCGGATTAACCCTGCTTGGAACAAGATAATCCCTTGCACCTTCCGGTGTTGAGAGGGTAAGAATTGGTGTTTCTATTTCTATGAAACCTTTTTTTTCAAGATATTTTCTTATATACTGAACAATCTTGTGTCTTGTTATAATCTTTTTTTGCATACAGGGTCTTCTTAAATCAAGAAACCTGTATTGAAGTCTTAAATCCTCTGATACATTTAAATTATCTGAAATTTCAAACGGAAGTATTTGAGAATCATTTAATATCTTTAATTCCTTTACATTTATTTCAATATTCCCTGTCAGGATTTTTGGATTTTCTGTCCCGGGCGGTCTTTTCTGGACACTGCCCTTTACATATACAACATATTCATTCCTTAAACCTTCTGCAATTTTATTTTGTTTCGGATTGATTACAAGTTGAATAATACCGCTTCTGTCCCGTAAATCTATAAATAAAAGTCCGCCATGGTCTCTTCTTGAATTAACCCATCCTGCAAGGCATACCTCAGTTTCAACATTTCTTTCATTAATATCTGCACAAGTGTGTGTCCGTTTCATTTTAGAATTTTTCGTCCTCTTTTATGTTCCCCATCCCAACCCTTTGAACCTGCTGGAATACTTTGCCTTCTGTTTGTATAGAAGGTGCGATAATTATCTGTGTAAGTTGAAACTCTTTTATATTCCTTGCACCAACATTTCCCATACTTGTTTGTAGCGCTCCCATAAGATTCTGTGAACCATCATCTAATCTTGCAGGTCCAAATAATATTTCTTCTAATGTGCCGGTTGTTCCAACCTGGACTCTTGTTCCTCTGGGAAGATTTGAGTGAGATGTTGCCATGCCCCAGTGAAAGCCTTTGCCAGGCGATTCTTTTGCTCTTGCGAATGCAGAACCTACCATTACAGCATCTGCACCCGATGCGAACGCCTTGCATATATCTCCGCCTGTTCTCATTCCGCCATCTGTTATTATCGGGACATAATGACCTGTTTTCTTATAATAGAAATCCCTTGCTGACGCACAATCACAGGTTGCAGTTACCTGAGGCACACCAATCCCAAGAACTCCTCTTGTGGTACAGGCTGCACCTGGGCCTATTCCAACCAATAATCCGGCAGGACCTGTTTTTATCAGCGCCAGTGCGGTTTCATATGTTACACAGTTTCCGATAATAACAGGACACTTCATTTTCTTACAAAAATCAGTAAAATTAAGTGCTTTATATTCAGATGACAAATGTTTTGGTGTTGTAACAGTTGACTGAACAATAAAAAAATCAACTCCTGCCTCTTGTGCAATTGCTCCAAACCTTTCTGCATTCTGAGGGATAGTGCTTACAATTGCAGGAAGATTTTCTTTTTTTATCTGTTCAATTCTTTTTGATATAAGGTTTTCTTTTATAGGTTCTATATATATTTCCTGTACCAGTTCTGTTGCCTGTTGTGGAGTGGCTTTTGCAATTTTATCCAGTATCTCATCAGGCTCTTCATACCTTGTCTGGATGCCATCAAGATTTAAAACTGCAAGCCCCCCTACCCTACCCATAGCAATAGCAAATCTTACATCAACAACCCCATCCATTGCCGCTGCAATTATAGGCACCTTAAATCTCTTTCCACCAATCTCCCATGAAGTATCAACCTCGTTTGGATTTATTGTAATTTCCCCCGGGACAAGCGCCACCTCATCAAATCCATAGCAGCATCTTGCTTTTCTTTCGCATCCTATAAATACTTCCATTTTTCCCTCCACCCGCATTAAAGCACCAGTCACCAGAGCACAAGTGCACAAGTGCACAAGTCACCAGACTTCTCCTCGTGAAACTTGCTCTCATGAAAGTTGGGAACGGAAAGCACCAGTCACCTGCTTTTATTATTATAACAGACAGATGTAAATGCAGTCAAGAAAACCATAGTTGTGCAAAACCATACAAATACATTTCCATACATTGTATAAAAGGTCAGTGTTTGTTTTTCCGGTATGTGTATGTCTGCTATCATTATTCCTGTAACATCAATCTGTTTCCCTTTTTCATCTGAGAGCTCTTTTACAATTTTTCCCTGCTCATCTATAAGACAGGTAAGACCTGTATTTGCCACTCTTAAAACAGGTCTTCTATTTTCTATGGCACGAAATACTGACATCTGGGCATGCTGATACTGTTGTCCGGAATCTCTGAACCATGCTTCATTTGTAATATTTATTAGAAGCATAGCGCCTTTTTTTACAAACTTAGATACAAGAGAAGAGTTGGTGTTTTCAAAACATATAAAAACACCCGCAGGAATAGAGCCCTGTGGTTCACCTCTTTTGCCTATGTGCATAATCTTGATATCTTTCCCTTTTGTAAAATTTCCTATTATCTGTCCATGAGGAATAATTTTTCTGAATATAGGAAATATCTTTTCACCGGGCAAATATTCACCAAAGGGAACAAGGTGTATCTTATCGTAATAAGATGTAATTTGCGCATCAGGATTTACAAGAATTGCGCTGTTATATGTTAAGGTATCTGTTTGGCGAAGGGTTCCTATCAATAGCCATGATTTCGTGTCCTGTGCAAGCTGTTCAATCTTTTCCCATATGAAATCCTGATTATAAAATCCAGGTGTTGCTGCCTCAGGCCAAATAATACAGTCTGGTAAATCAAAAGATGCAAGTTTTGTTAAAAGAGAATATTTTTCAAGAATAAGTTCTCTTGCAGAAGGGTCCCATTTTTGTTCCTGAGGAATATTGCCCTGGATAGCGCCGACCCTTAATACCTCACCTTTTTTAATTTCTTTTTTAAGGGAAATATAACCATATGTAAAAACCAAAACAAACAAAAAAAATGAAAAAAAAGTTGAAAATGCTACATTTTTTATTTTTATATCTTTATAGAAAGCCGACCTTAATAATAAGGCAACGGCAAAATTACATGCTATTATTAAAAAGTTTATTCCTGCTGTTCCAGTAAGACTTGCAATCTGTATAATCGGTAAGAACGGTGCTTGTGAATACGCCACTTGCGCCCATCCAAATCCGCCAAACAAGGTGGTGTCTCGGACTTTTTCAAGTAAAACCCATAAAGATGGAACACTTATAAAAAACAAAGGGAAAGGGATTTTTGCTTCTGACAGAAACTTAAAAATAAATGTAAAAACTGCAAAATAAAAAGCAAGGTAGATGCATAAAAGTATATAGCCTGCAAATGTTACCCAGGCAAGCCATCTTATTGTCCAAAGAAAAAAAGAAAGTCCAAAAACAAACCCAAGATAAAATGCCTGTTTTTTTGAAGCATTATAAAGAAGAAAAAATACAGGAACAAAAGAAAACCATGCAACAGAAAAAAAACCAGGCCTTGGGAAAGAAAGCGAAAGCAATATTCCTGTTAAAATAAAAACAATTGTCTTCACATTAAGATGTTTCCTCCAATGGTTGAGAATAAGAAAATACTTTCATAAAATGCATAACTTTATATTGTATTATTTTTTAAAGCCTGAGACCTCTAACTCCCTCAGCACCTCGACACCACACCCAGAGGGTACCCGAAAATACAAATCACATATCACAAACAAATTTCAAAACTCAAATCCTAAACAAATTTTAAATTCCAGGATACAAACCCTGTTTAGAAGTTTTTTATTTCTAACAGGGTTGTAATTTAGCCAATTAAAAATTTATTTAGAATTTAGAATTTAAAATTTTGAATTAAGATGAAATGGACTCTTTAGAAAGATGTTCAAACGCTATTGTGACACAGTTTCTATGCGGGTGTAACCCGGTTACGTCCGGTTTTCTTGGAGAAGTAAAGCGCATCATCAGCCTTCTTAATCAGGGCTTCTTTAGTAATAACATCGTCAGGAAAGTCAGATACACCAATAGAAACAGTCAGGTTTTTGGTAGGTTGTTTTTTTTCGTCAAGAAACTGGCACTCCTCTACTTTTCTTCGTATCTCTTCCGCTTTGACCAAGGCGTCACCTTTTTTCGTTTCGGTAAGAATAACACAAAATTCTTCTCCTCCGTACCGGGCAGAAAAGTCGGTACTCCGGATACTGGTCTGGATAATTCTGGCTATTGTAATTAAAACTGTATCTCCGGCCGGATGACCAAAAATATCATTATAATCTTTGAAAAAGTCTATGTCTAACATTAACAGGGAAAGGGGGCGTTTATATCTGCTGCTTCTGATCAATTCATATTCCAAAACCTTTTGAAAGTGCCGGTGGTTGTAAAGACCGGTAAGTCCATCGGTAATGGATAGAAGTTCCACTTCGTTGTAAAGCCGGACATTTTCCAGAGCGGTACCGATCTGACTGGCAAAAAAGGCAAGGATTTTAACTTCTTCTGTGCTGTGGAGTGCATTCCCAGTGGTTTCTACTAAAAGCACCCCTAAGGATTGTTGGGCCACGACCACCGGAACTGCAATAAAAGCGGAAAGTTCTGCTTTAACCACAAAATCCTGGTCACAGAAGTAATCGTTTTTGGCATCAAGAGTTTCAAAAGGATTATTGGTTATTGCCACCCAGGGGATGACTCCCAATGTTTTATCCAGAGGAAAGATAAAACTTCTAATTTCGGAGAGTTTCATTCCAACAGCGTCCAGGCCGGAAATCATCTTTTTTCCCGATTCTTTTTTAATCCAGAAAAGCATAACCCTCTTGGAAGTTGGAAAAAGGTCTTTTACGCAGAAGAGAACCGTTAATAGGGTTTCGCCGGTATCGGTGGAGACCGCAAACGACTGGGCAATTTTGTGGGCAGAGAGTAATCCAGTGTATAGGTTCTGACTAACCGAAAGGCTTATCTTTTGCTGCCTATAGATGATGACAAGAAGAACCGAAAGAATCAGGAAGAGAAAAACCAACAGACCAAACAAAGGAGTCTTAAGTGCACCGAGGGTTGCTAAAATGAAAAAAAGTGCAATCAAAACAAGTACCAGATATTCCTTGCTAAAATTTTGATATAAGAATCTACTTCCTAAATCTTGCACTATTCCCTTTCATTTTTAAGTGTATTATCTTTATTTTAACCCTCAAGCAGGGTAAAACAGTGACGCATCGAGAGATATTTTTTTACTTTTGTGTTTCTTCCCACTTGGTAAATATTCAGTGAACTCCGTTGTGTCCATTAAACCATTGTAAATATTCACTAAACACCGTTCATATTTTAGGAACAGAGGTACTAAGACACACAGGCACAAAGTGGACTGTCCTTTTAGATTCTTTTTTCATGTTTTGTGCCTTTGTCACCTTGCGCCTTTGTGCCTTCAGGCAACGCAGTTGACTGAATATTTACTACTTTCTTTTCTGGTGTCAAATCCCTTGAGAAGATGTGTCTTATAGGTATTCGATAACCACTTCCTTAGTTTGTATCCTTGGTGTGTTTGTCTGTATAATTATAATACTTTAACAAAAGCAACTTAAGTCAACTGGCGGGGACGACGGGGCTCGAACCCGCGACCTTCGGATCGACAGTCCGACGTTCTGGACCAACTGAACTACGTCCCCCCATTAAATTTTGTTTCGTTGAATCTGGTGGGCGAAGCAGGTCTTGAACCTGCGAACCTCTTGAATGTAAGTCAAGCGCTCTAACCAACTGAGCTATTCGCCCCCTTAAGATAGTTAGAATTTTATCATTTTTTAATTTAATTGTCAAAACTCAAAAGTTTATATTGCAGTGCTGCAATTCTTGGACTTTCAAATGAAATCTTTACATTTTTTATTTTTTTAATCTCTGAACTTAAGAATTGAATTTTTTCTCTTGCATCTTTTTCCGATATTATATTCTCACTTTCAAAAGGTGTGCCGGGTTTTGGAACAAATATTGATACACTTACACCGACCTGTATAACTTTAGAGACCTTTTTAACAAGGCCAGAAATAGATGCGATATCATCTCTATCTTCAGAAAGTTGAAGAAGGGTCATCCTATAATTTTTCTTTCTTCATCTAAGTAGATACCCTTAAGATTCATCTTTAATCCATCAGGGTTTTCAGATTGTATAAGGGCTTCTTCAAGTGTAACAAGTTTTGCCTGGACAAGTTTTACAAGCGACTGATTAAGTGTTTGCATCCCGTCCGCAATTCCTGTCTGTATTGCAGAATAAATCTTCTCTATCTTGTTTTCTCTTATAAGATGAGAAACAGTGGGTGTTCCTATAAGCATTTCTACTGCTGGGATAAGTCCTCTGCCATCTGCTTTTTTAAGAAGCCTCTGGCATATAATTGCCCTTATATGGTATGACAGTTGAAGTCTTATCTGTGGTTGCCGGGGCGGAAGGAAAAATTCAAGTATTCTTGATATTGCCTGCGTGCAATCTGTTGAGTGAATGGTACTAAATACAAGGTGCCCTGTCTCAGAAGCAGATATTGAGGCCTGAAATGTTTCAGGATCTCTTATCTCACCTATTGCAATTACATCAGGATCCTGACGCACAGCATGTTTTAATGCCGAATGAAAAGATGCTGTATCTATGTCAATCTCTCTTTGATTTATAATACTTTTTTTATCTTCAAAAACAAACTCTATAGGGTCTTCTATTGTGATGATATGCCTTGCCTTTTCCTTGTTTATATTCTCTATCATACAGGCAAGAGTTGTGGACTTTCCGCTTCCTGTGATACCTGCAAGAAGAACAATCCCTCTTTCTGAAAGAGCAATCTGTCTCATCTGTGCTGGAAGATTTAGCTCCGTATAAGATGGTATTCTTGCCCTTGTCCTTCTTATAGCAAGTCCGACATTGCCTTTTTGTCTGTAAATGTTTATACGAAAACGTCCTATACTATCACAGGCATATGAAATATCAAGCTCACTTGTTTTTTCAAACTGTTCTTTCTGTAAAGGTCTCATTATTGAATATGCTATCCTTTCGGTATCTTCTGCAGAAAATACCGGGAAACCATGAAGTATTTCAAGTCCTCCGTTAGGTGTTCTTACAACAGGAGAAGAACCAGCCTTTATATGCCCATCAGAGGCTTCTTTTTCTACAATAACCCTTAAAAATTCTGTAATCTCCATTAAAAATACTCCTCTATCATTACCTTTATTTTATCCTTCACTTTACTTAAAATACCCGGCCCTTGTTTTTTTGCCCTCATTCTTTTCCTCTTATAGCCAATCTGAATAAGTCCAAGTGAAACCGCGTAAGATGGATGATTGAGAGCATCTGTATTTGAGATAAAACCCTTGGCAGAACCGGTCTTCACCGGCAAAGCAAGGATATCTTCACAAACATCCTGAATACCATCCAACATACTTTCGCCCCCGACAAGAATCGCTCCACACTGTATCTGATTTCTGTAGATTGACTTTTCCAATACATCATAGACCTGTTTAAAAATTTCTTCAACCTTTTGCTTTATACAACCTGCAATCTGATTTTGTTCTAAACTAATATTACTTCCTCTTACCGGGAACCGAGTCTGCGGTTTATCTTTACACAAAACACATCCGAACTGTCTTTTTGCTTCCTCTGCCTGGTCCGGATATATATGAAGGTTAGATGACAGCCATTGAACAATATCAATCCCGCCGATATCAATTGTTTGCGTATATACAATACTATCATTTAAAAATATGGATACTTGTGTTAGATTTAAACCGATATCAATCAATACAACACCATTTTCCCTCTGATAGTCCGTAAGAACAGAATTTGAAAGTGCAACAGAAGAAGGGACCATCTGTTCTATATCAAGTCCTATATGAGATATTGCTTTTTTAAGATTCTGTTCAATAGCATTAGAAACAGTGATAACACAAAACCTGCCCTCTAATCTGTTTCCAAGCATACCAAGCGGATTTTTTATCAAACCATATCCATCAATCTTATACAGATTTGGTTCTATAAGTATTGTTTTTCTTTCTAATGAAGAATTAGAAAATTTTATGCTGTTTTTAAGGTTATATATATCTTTCTGTTTAACCGATCCGCCTTCGTCGCTTATAATGACTGAATTAACAGTGGTATAAGAAGATATGCTCCCGCCTATTGAAAGAAAAACATCCCAGAGTTCTATCCCGGCACTTCTTTCAGCCTTATTTATCGCTTCCTGGATACAATCTGTAGCCTCTGCAATATCAGAAACCGTGCCCCTATGGATGCCCCTTGATTTTGAAATTCCTATACCACAAATACAGGGTCCTTCTCTAAGACAATGTGCAACAACAACACAGACCTTACCTGAACCTACATCAAGACCTGCAACCAATGGGTTTTTCATAAGGTTTTTCTCTTTACAAAAACGTTCCTTGACCTTAAATCCACATATTCTATGTTTTTTATATCCTCTATCTTTGAAAATATTTCTTTAAGAACCATTGAAGTTTCATTGTTAATATTATTCAACCCAAAATACAGAGGGACAGTTCCGTCAACAAATGCAACCGGGTTTTTAAAGTCTCTTATTTTAATCCCTGTTATGGTATGATTTCCTAAAAAATTATGTGATGCAATATTTCTTAATATAGACAGTGCTCTTCTTAGTCTTTTTGAGTCCACAATTTCGTTTTGTATTATGCTGACATTATCCATCTCAATACCTGTTAATTGTGGGAGAAATTTCGCAGCATCTTTTGAAATTTGTTTTAATACAAAACCTGAATCATTAACCGGATATGTTTTACCTGATATGCTTATAAGAGCAACCGGCCTTTTTTTATACACCTCAACAATTATTTTATCGGGTAAAATCCTCTTTATATCCACATATTTGACCTGTGGATTTTCCCCTCTGATAATAGCAGCAGAGGTTTTTAAGGAAACCCTCGCTTGATGTCTGCCAAGAAAATAGGAGACTATATTTTCTTTTATATCTGGTGCACCTATAACATTAACATCTTTTATTATAAAAACAGGTGCACCTGCTATGTACGACAAAAAAGCAAAAACTGAAAAAGATAATGCTATAATAATAACCAGTACAGGGGATATCTTCAAAATAAAAAGAAATATATTATTCCTTTTGCTTGCTTTACGTTTTATCTTTGAATATTTTTTTAAAAAAATTTTAAAAGACATAGTATCAGGTATCCAGATGGCAAGGTTTCAAGGTGTCAAGGGTAAAAACACTGAATTCCCGTTTTCACGAGGACAAGTTTTTATGTCATTCCCCATTTAATCGGACCTGCCCCGACCTGGCGGTGCATCCATTTGAACTTATGAGTACAATTTTTTCACAAAGTGTTTCAAAGTCAATACCTGCTGCTTTTGCAGCATCCGGGACAAGACTTAAGGGTGTCATCCCTGGAATTGTGTTCACTTCAAGAACAAACGGGATGCCCTGTTTATCAATCATTATATCTACCCTGCTTACCCCTTCGCACCCCAGCGCATCATATGCTTTAAGGGCAATATCTTGTGACCTTTTAATCCATATATCAGGCAGCCTCGGCGGAATTATATGTGTGCTTCCCCCTTTTGTATATTTTGCATCATAATCATAAAGATTATCATTTGTATAAATCTCTATTGTGGGGAAAATTTCTCCATCAATTATTGCCTGTGTAACTTCTGTACCTTCTATAAGTTCTTCAACAAGCACATCACACCTGAATTTTTTTGCATTATTTATCGCAAGGGGCAGTCCGTCTTTTTTGAAAACCTTTGATACACCCATACTTGAGCCCTCACAGTTTGGTTTTACAACAACAGGAAAACTAATACCAATATTTTTATCTCTTACAATTTCAAATTTGGGAGTCGGAATGCCTTCCTGCACGAATAGATTTTTTGCTCTATATTTATCCATTGCAAGTGCGCTTGCAAGAACACCGGAACCCGTATATGGAATGCCGATGGACTGAAGAAAACCCTGTATGGTTCCGTCTTCTCCGAATCTGCCATGAAGAGCAATAAACACAAGGTCAGGCAAAAGGTTCTTTATATCCATAAGATTATCCCTTGCGGGGTCTATACAAGAAACCCTGTATCCTTTTCTTTCAAGTGCATCTTTTACAGTTTGTCCAGAAATAAGAGAAATTTCTCTTTCACTTGAATTTCCGCCCATAAGAATAGTTATATGCAAGCCACTTTTTTTCACATACATCTTTCTCGAACAGAATCTTTTAAAAAACAGGTGTCAGGGTTTTGAGTGTTCGTTTCCCGACAGTCGGGCCTTTTGCGTTTGATAAAAATTCTTTTATTTTATCTGCATCTTTTACGGCCAATATTTTTTCAACACCGCTTGATACATCAACACCAAAAGGTTTAACATACCTTATAGCCTTTTGGACATTTTCAGGATTAAGCCCTCCAGACAGAATTATTTTATATCCTTTTTCTCTTGCTCTTTTTGCAAATCCCCAGTCAAAACTCTTTCCGCTTCCTCCCTGTAAATTTTGAGAATAAGTATCTAAAATTATCATGAACTGTTTATAAGGTTTAAGTACAGAAATGTTTTGATTTGGTTTTATCCTTATTGCTTTTATAACAGGAATGGCATCATCTATTTTTTTACAAAACTCAAAAGTTTCTGTTCCGTGCAATTGAACCATTGTTATTTCCGACCTTTTAACTGCCTTCATAATATATTCAAAAGTAGGGTTTACAAATACACCCACCTTTCCAATATTTTTAGGCAAGCCTTCAACAATCTGTTTGGCTTTTTTAAAATACACTCTTCTTGGACTTTTTGTAAAAACAAGACCTATTGCATCTGCGCCATATCTATAAGCAACTCTCGCATGTCTTATGGTTTTTATACCGCATATTTTTACCCATATTTTTTTCTTTAAAGCCATTTCTTTTTCTTAAAATAAAAAATCAAAGTCATTGATAAAACAAACATTAAGGCAAGAGCAACAGGATACCCCCACCTCCACTGAAGTTCTGGCATATGTTCAAAGTTCATACCGTATATACTTGCAATAAGCGTGGCGGGCATCATAAGGGTCATAATGATGGTAAGGAATTTCATAATATCGTTCAGTCTGTTTGATACAATAGATACATATGCTTCAAGTGCGCTTGTAATTAAATCCCTACTTGTGCCAATAATATCGTTTAGCCTTACCAGGTGATCGTATATGTTTCTAAAATAAATAGTGTTACTCTGGGAGATAATTCCTATGTCGCCCCTTGATATAATATTTATAACATCTGCCTGAATCCCTATTGTTCTTCTTAAAATAAGAACTTGATTCTTTAAATTATATATTTTACTCAATATCTGGTTTGTAGGCTCGCCAAAAAGTTCATCTGTTAATTTATCCACAGCATCATCAAACTTTGCTACAATAGGGAAATAATTGTCAACAAGTGTATCAAGTATAGAATACAGTAACATATCTGCACCCCTTGTAATAATAGGCGATTTCTTTAAAACTCTGTCCTGGTTAGACTGGATACACTCCATTGCTTCAACATGAGTACTTATAAGAAAATTCTTACCCAAACAAAAATTAAGTTCTCTTATTTCTATCTCCCCGTTGCTTAAAACCATAGAACGGGTAACAAGATATGCATAATTTTCAAACTCTTCTATCTTGGGTCTACTGCTCGGCATAACAATATCTTCAATTGTCAATGGATGAAGATTAAACACCTCAAGTAAAAACTCAACCTCTTCATCATCCGGCTCACTGATGTCTATCCAGAGAAGACAATCAGGATTAGCAAGGAAAGGCCTTATCTGTTCGGTATTTACATCAAAAAAATATTCTTTTGTCTTGCTATTATATGAAAATGCTCTAAACATTACACATATCTCCCATATTCATAATAAAGTTTTAAGGCAAATTTATAAGTATCAAGAGTAATATCAGGCGGTATAGAATGGTCTGAATGGAAAAAGTATGGCATCCTCATTTTATTTAATTGTTTAATCTTGGGCACTATCTCCTGTTCAACCTTTTTCTTATCATTTGTACTTAACGGAACAACATTTATATTGCCCATATACGATATCTTTGTGCCATACTCTTTTGCTATATCTACAACATTACATCCTGCTTTTGCCTCCATTGGCTGAAGACAATCAAAACCCGCATCAATGATAAGAGGTATTGCCTTTCTTATATCTCCGCAAGAATGAAGAATAACGGGAAGTCCGTAATCGTGGAAAAATGAAACCAACTGTTTCTCATAGGGCATAACCAGTTCCTTCATTGTTTGTGGCGAACAAAAAAGACCATTAGTAAAACCGAAATCCTCATATATAAACATACCGTCAGGAAGACCAGCCTCCTTAAAAAGATATTCATAGTGTATCTTAAACATATCAAGATATGTTTGACAGAAATCTTTTATCCACTCAGACTCAAGAAGAAGGGCCGGTAAAAAGTTTTCATCACCTATTATTCCTCTCATAAGTTCAAAAATAAAAAGATTGCCAAACACCACAAACTTATCTTTTAATCTTGCATTGACAATGTCTGCCTTTATTGCCTCTATGTCGCCAAGCCTTTGTATATTTAAGTAAATAATGTTTTCTTTATATTGTTTCCATTTTTCAGGTGTTGTAATTTCAAAACCCATGTGTTGCGGTGTTCCTGATTTATTCTTCCAGTACTTAAGCCTAGAAAGATTCCCATCTTTTATTATCTGCCATTGCTCTGTTTCTTCTATTACATCTTTTTTACCGGGAAAAAATGACGAATCGAACCATCCGCCACAATTAAAAATATCATAATTGAAATAATATTCGGGCTTTGCCTCAATAGATGTCCATTGCTGGGTGTTTAATTTAGGGTAGCCTTCCGGATAACCCTGTTTGGGCCAATAATCTCTTAATGTCTCAGGCCAGAAAGATTCATAAAGCCCCATCCTATCTGGTATCTGTCTTTTTAACAACAATGTTACCCTTTCTTTAGAAGTCATATTCCTTCTTTCTTATTGCTTATTCTGTGAGCCAAACTTATGCCACTTCTTTATTGTATCACAAAGACTAAAATATAAACTCTCATATTTTTTAATCATTTTTTCAACCTCTTATCTTGCCTCTAAGGTTTAACCTACGGGGTAGAGATAAAGGTCCTACACCACAGTTCAAGACATAGTAGACTCCATATTTTTAAACCATGATTTTCTTTTCCGCTTATGTGTTCTTCTACTGTTTTTTTTATATTTTCGGGGTTGAAAAATCCCCGTTTCATAAATTCATCCGAATATAAGATGTCCTTGATATAGTTTTTCAATTCTCCTTTAAACCATTCCCCAATCGGAATACCAAAACCCATCTTATGTCTTTTCAAAATTTTATCAGGAAGAAAACCTTTAAGTTTCTTTTTTAGTATATATTTTGACCAAACCCCCTTAAATTTAAGTTCAGGGGGGAAAGAGGCAATTGTTTCTATTATGTGATGGTCAAGAAAAGGACTTCTTCCTTCAAGTGCATTTGCCATAGTTGCTATGTCCATTTTAACCATCAGAACATCCGGCAGATAAAAATGAAAATCCGTGTAAAGCATCTTTTCAAGAAGGGTTAATCCCGATGCTTTTTCCCATGTTTTTTCAATAAACCTGAACGGCTCAAAACCGGAAAGCTCCTGTTTCATCCGCTCTGAGTATAAATAGTTTTTCTCTTCTTGTGAAAATATAATAAGCCGCGATGTATATGCACTATAAAAACCATCTTTTTCTATCTGTTTTAACCATTTTAAAATTCTATATAATCTGCCTTTACAATACCTAGAAGATATAAAATCGGAAATATTTTTACCAAAAGGTATGTTTTTATAAGTTTTGTATATTTTTTCAAAAACCAATGTCTGCCAGTATCTTGTATATCCGGCCAGGCTTTCATCTCCACCATCTCCGTTCAGTGCCACTGTTACATATTTTTTGGTCTGTTCTGCTACATAATATGTGGCAACCATTGAGGAGTCTGCAAACGGCTCATTATAATGCCAGATAAGTTTAGGCATGATATTTATAATATCTGGCTTGACGATAAACTGATGGTGGTCTGTGCCGAAATGTTCTGCAACTATTTTTGCATATTTGGTTTCACTATAACTTTTTTCATCAAAGCCGATAGAAAATGTTTTTACAGGAGATGATGAAATCTTACTCATTACACCTACAACCGCAGAAGAATCAATACCGCCTGATAAAAATGCTCCTAACGGAACATCAGAAACCATCCTGAGCTTTGTAGCCTCTTCCAATTTTTCCCACAAAAGTTCGGCATATTCTTCTTCGCTTTTTAGTTTTATTTTTTTACTAAAATCCACATCCCAGTATCTTTCTATCTTTACTTTTCCGTCTTTCCACAACAGATAGGATGAGGGGGGAAGTTTTTTTATATCCTTAAAAATTGTAGAAGGACTTGGTACTGCCTGATATGTAAGATATAGGTCAAGTGCAGATATGTCTATCTGTTTTTTAATTTCAGGGTACAGAAGAAGTGACTTTATTTCTGATGCAAATATGATGTCTTCGTTAATCCTTAAATAAACAAGCGGCTTTTCTCCGATACGGTCTCTTGCAAGAAAAAGTAGTTTTTCGTCCCCATTCCATATAGCAAAAGCAAACATCCCCCTTAAATCCCGTAGACAATCCACACCTTTTTCTTCATACAGGTGCAGTATTACCTCATTGTCAGAATTTGACTTAAAATTGTGTCCTGTGTTTTCAAGTTCTTGTCTTAATTCTTTAAAGTTATATATTTCTCCGTTACAGATAAGAAAAATTGTGCCGTTTTCATTTGCAAAGGGCTGCTTCCCTGTTTTAATATCAATAATACTGAGTCTTCTGTGTCCCAGTCCTACGCTTTCATTAATATAATATCCCTCATCATCAGGTCCTCTGTAATGCATTATACGGGTCATTCTTTGAATCTGTTCAATATTAATCCTACCCTGTTTTCTTATAATTCCGCATATAGCGCACATACTTTATCTTCTTTTTCAGCTAATAGTCTGAACCTTTTTATACAGGATATAGTTTTCAAGAAAATCTGTCGCTGTAGACAAAATCCTTGCGAGGATATAAAAATGATAAGGCATAATCCTTACAAAAAATTATATAAAACCTTTTTTTGCTCCACAAAACTTTGGTTTTATTATCAGAACAGGCTATACATTTAACATTTTTAACATCTATCTGTATATCCCGAAAAGTTTTATCTTAAACACAAGCCTACCGTTATGTCCATATATCCCGACTCTGTGCATACTAAATTCACTTTCCCGCATACGAACAAGAGGAGTTATAACCGCTGCTTGGTATCCAGCCTGTTGGACAAGACCGGCTATTGTCTTATTATAATCACCGGATGGATAACAGAAATATTTTACAGGTATTTTTAGATTTTCTTCAAGTATAGAGCGGGATTGAAATATTTCTTTTTTTGCATCATCAACCGGAATGCGGGTAAGTTTTGGGTGTGATATTGTATGCGAACCGATTTCTACTTTCTCTTTGACCATTTGTCTTATTATGTCCCAGTCAAGGTAATTTTTTGCCCCTATCTGCCTGAGGGTAAGAAAAATTGTCAGGTTAAAACCAAATCTTTTTATAATAGGAAGTGCATTCTTAAAATTGTCTTCCCAGCCGTCATCAAATGTAAGGCATACATCTACATCTTTTGCAAGATATTCAGAAAGTGTTCCTACACTGATATTCTTTTTTTTCAAGTACTGCATCTGCCATAAAAACATATCGGGTGAAACACACAAAGGGCTTTTCCCTTGCATTATCCTGTGGTATGCAAGAATCCTTCTTATCTTCATTTTTTATCCTGAAATTCCAACATAAGAACAAAATACCAATTTATTCCCATTTACAAAAGGGGAATTATAAGTAGCCTCCAATTCAAATTTTAATAATGGTGTTATAAGTAATATCCGCCATTTTAGAGATTTATTTTTAACGGGGTTTATTTCTAATTGGGGTAAATTATAGGGTTTACTCTTTAATAAGGTCGAGATAATTTTCACATCTCTTTATTGTCTATATAAAAGCAGGACATGACATGATAGGTTAAATAACAGGAAAAACAGCGGCTTTTATAATTTCCTCGTCTTCGGTGAGCAACATTACATCTTCCCCAAGCATATTTTTATAGACAAACCCCGTTGCAACAATCAAAGCATCATGAATATTAAGTCCTTCCGGCATTTTCTCAACAACATCTTCATCCACCGGATAAATAATACAATTATCAGACTCGCCGAGATAGTTTATAATCTCTTCAAAAGTTATTTTTATTCGTTTTAAAGAAATAAGGTGTTTGATTTCTACCAATACAATTACAGGCAGGACAAAGTTATTATTTTTATCAATCAGTATTTGGTAATGACGGGGATTCAGTCTCTTGTTCTTATCTAAAAACCAGATAAGTATATGGGTATCTACAACATAGGTCATATCTTACTCTCAAAGGAATATTCATATTCCTTAATTTCTTCTAAAGACATGTCCATCTTGCCTTCAAAAATTCCATACATGGTTGATAAGGTTTTTTCTTTTTTAGGCAGAACTATTTTAGATTTTAAAACTTTCATCTGCTGCTCAAGACTTTCTATTTGTAGTTTTATCATTGATTCTTTCATAAAAATCACCCCCCATTATTTTGCATTATATCACTAATTATGCCCAGTCTGCACAAAAATCTCGCACCCTTGCCTATCCCAAGAAGCATCGGGACTGGGGCAGGCAAGCTTTTCAGAGGCAAAGAGTGGACTGCAAGATAATGCAAATGGCAATAAATAATAAAATAAACAATAGCTGAGATTCTACTTGCAAGCTCGTTGTTATTCAGGATAAATAGGGTCAACTCTATTTTCTTTTTTTAATAATACTACATTGGTTTTTTAGAGAAAATAGAGTTGACCCTATTTATATTTTTATGCAAAGGTCA